>JACPCT010000102.1 GCA_016184445.1 Candidatus Tectimicrobiota bacterium
TGCCCACGATGGTGCGCACCATGTGGCGCAGGAAGCCGTCCCCCGAGGCTTCGATGAGGATCTCGTCCGCCTCCCGCCGCACCTCCAGCCGCTCCAGGCACCGGACGGTGGAGGCGGGCCTCCCCTGCTCCCGGCAGAAGGCGGCGAAGTCGTGCTCCCCCACGAGAAAGGAAGCCGCCTGGGCCATTCTCTCCACGTCGAGCGGCGCGCGCAGGTGCCAGGCGCGGCCGCGGCGCAGTGCGCTCGGTGCCCGGCGGTTCAGGATGCGGTAGCGGTAGGTCTTGCGCAGGGCGTCGTGCTGGGCGTGGAAACCCCCGGCCGCCTCTCGGCAGTCCACGACGGCGAGGTCCTCTCCGGTCAGGCCGTTCACGCCGAGCCTCACCTTGAGGAGGGAGAGGGCGGAGCGGGTGTCGAAGTGGGCGACCTGCCCCAGGGCGTGGACGCCGGAGTCCGTCCGCCCGGAGCCGACGACTCGGACCGCCTCGTCGCAGAGGGTGGAGAGGGCGCCCTCGATCTCCCCCTGGACGGTGCGCGCGCCGGGCTGGACCTGCCAGCCACGGAAGTCCGTGCCGTCGTATTCGACCCAGAGGACCAGGCGCCGGGAGCCGCCCTCAGGCATGACGGGCGAGGACCCCGTTCAGGGCCTGGCGCAGGTGGGCCCCGGTGTGGGAGCCCGCCACGGCGGCCACCTCCTCCGGCGTCCCCTCGGCGACGAGAAGGCCCCCCGCCTTCCCCCCCTCGGGGCCCAGGTCGAGGACGTAGTCGGCCGCCTTGATGACGTCCAGGTTGTGCTCGATCACGACGACGGTGTTCCCCTGGTCCACCAGCCGGTGGAGGACGGCGAGGAGCTTCTCGATGTCGGCGAAGTGGAGGCCGGTGGTGGGCTCGTCCAGGATGTAGAGGGTCCGGCCCGTGGCCTGCCGGGAGAGCTCCTTGGCCAGCTTGATGCGCTGCGCCTCGCCCCCGCTCAGGGTGGTGGCGGGCTGGCCGAGGCGCACGTAGCCCAGCCCCACGTCCTGGAGGGTGCGCAGCTTCCACCGGAGCGCGTTGATGTTCTCGAAGAACCCCGCCGCCTCGTCCACCGTCATCTCGAGCACCTCGGCGATGTTCCGCCCCTTGTAGCGGACGTCGAGGGTGTCCCGGTTGAAGCGCCTGCCCCGGCACTCGCCGCACTGGGCGTAGAGGTCGGGGAGGAAGTGCATCTCGACGCGGATGCAGCCGTCCCCCTCGCAGGCCTCGCAGCGCCCGCCCTTCACGTTGAAGCTGAAGCGCCCGCCCTTGTAGCCGCGCTTGCGCGCCTCGGGCACCTGGGCGAAGAGCTCCCGGACGGGGGAGAAGACCCCGGTGTAGGTGGCCGGGTTGCTGCGCGGGGTGCGGCCGATGGGGGACTGGTCGATGTCGATCACCTTGTCGATGTGCTCGGCCCCCTCGATGGCCCGGTGGGCCCCCGGCGGGGCGAGGGCGCCGTAGATGCGCCGGGCGAGGGCGCGGTAGAGGATCTCCTCGACGAGGGTGCTCTTGCCGCTCCCGCTGACTCCCGCCACGCACACGAAGAGCCCCAGGGGGATGGAGACGTCGATGCCCCGGAGGTTGTGCTGGGCGGCCTCCCGGATGGTGAGGAAGCGGCCCGAGGGCTTGCGCCGCACGGCGGGCCGCGGGACTTCCAGCTCCCCCGCCAGGTAGCGGCCGGTCAGGGAGTCGGGGTTGGAGCGCACGGCGTCGGGGGGGCCGCAGGCCACGAGCCTTCCGCCGTGCTCCCCGGCGCCGGGGCCGAGATCGACGACGTAGTCGGCGCTCTCGATGGTCTCGCGGTCGTGCTCGACGACGATGACGGTGTTGCCGTTGTCGCGGAGGCGGCGGAGGGTGCCGAGGAGGCGGCGGTTGTCCCGCTGGTGGAGGCCGATGCTCGGCTCGTCCAGGATGTAGAGCACCCCCACGAGGGAGGCCCCGATCTGGCCCGCCAGGCGGATGCGCTGCCCCTCCCCGCCCGCGAGGGTGCCCGTGGGGCGATCGAGGGTCAGGTAATCGAGCCCCACCCGGTCGAGGAACTCGAGGCGCTCGTTCACCTCCTTCAGGATGCGCTCGGCCACCAGGTCGTTCGCCCGCACCTCGCTCATCCGGGCGAAGAAGGGCCGGGCCTCCTGGATGGTCATGGCGCAGACCTCGGAGATGTTCTTCCCGCCGAAGGTGACCCCCAGGCTCTCGGGCCGCAGGCGCCCTCCCTTGCAGGCCTCGCAGGGGAGCGCGCTCATGTACTGCTCGAGGCCCGCCCGCAGATCGTCGCTCTGGGTCTCCTCCCGCCGCTCGGCCAGGGCGGCCAGGACGCCGGGGAAGGCGCGCTCCCGCCGCAGGGTGCGCCCCCCGGTCTTGTGGCGGACGCGCAGGGGGTCCCCGCCGTTCCCGTGGAGGAGGAGGTCCTGGTGCCTCTTCGAGAGCTCCGAGAAGGGCCGGCCGGCGGGGATCCCGTAGGCCTCCACCGCCGCCCGCACGGCGGAGGCGAGGAAGCCCTTGCTCCCCCGCAGGGGGGCGAGGGCGCCCTCCTCCAGCGAGAGCCCGGGGTCCGGCACCACCCGGGCCGGGTCCATCTGGTGAACCGACCCCAGCCCGCCGCAGGCGGGGCAGGCGCCGTAGGGGCTGTTGAAGGAGAACATGCGGGGCGCCATCTCGGGGATCGTCACCCCGCACTCGGCGCAGGCCGACTGGCGGCTGAAGAGGTACTCGCTCCCCCCCTCCTCCTGGAACATCACCAGCCCCTTGGCGAGGGAGAGGGCCGTCTCGATGGACTCGCCCAGGCGCTTCTCCGCCCCCGCCTTGAGCACCACCCGGTCCACCACCACCTCGATGTTGTGCTTGGCGTGGCGGTCGAGGGCGATCTCCTCCTCCAGGCCGCGGTAGCGGCCGTCCACCCGCGCCCGGGCGAAGCCCTTCCGCTGGAGGTCGTCCAGCTCCTTGCGGTAGATGCCCTTGCGGCCCCGCACGAGGGGGGCCAGCACCTCGATCCGCTTCCCCGCCCCGAGACCCATGGCGCGGGCCACCATCTGCTCGACGGAGAGGGCGTTCATGGGCCGCCCGCAGGAGGGGCAGTGGGGCGTCCCGAGCCTCGCGTAGAGGAGGCGCAGGTGGTCGTAGATCTCGGTCACCGTCCCCACCGTGGAGCGGGGGTTCTTGCTGATGGTCTTCTGCTCGATGGCGATGGTGGGGGAGAGGCCCTCGATGGAGTCCACGTCGGGCTTGTCCATCTGGTCCATGAACTGGCGGGCGTAGGCCGAGAGCGACTCAATGTAGCGCCGCTGGCCCTCGGCATAGAGGGTGTCGAAGGCGAGGCTGCTCTTCCCTGAGCCGCTCAGTCCCGTGACGACGATGAGCTTGTCGCGCGGGATCTCGAGGTGGAGGTCCTTCAGGTTGTGCTCGCGGGCGCCGCGGACGATGATCTTCCGCTCGCGGCGCGGCCCGCCGTTCGCGCTCGGCATGAGAACCTCAAACAACAAATGCAGGGCGGCCGCCCCGCCCTTCGGGACGGCAACCCTGCATCATAGCACGGGGGGTGCGGACGGGGGGAGAGGTTTTCCGCTCCCACAAAATCATCTGGCGAGAGATGGGAACGCCTCAGTACCACACGAGGCCGGCCGTGACGTTGATGTCCTGGGCGGTCATGTGGGCCGCCTCGTCCGAGGCGAGGAAGACGCAGAGCGCGGCGTGATCCTCCGCCCGGACGAGGCTCTTCAGGGCGGCGGGTCCGGTGAAGGTCTTCTCGGCCTCCTCATAGGAGAGGCCGCCGATCTTGGCCATGTTCTCGATGACGTCCGTGATGCGGGGCCCCTCGGTCGCGCCCGGGCAGATGGCGTTGACGGTGATCCCATACTCGCCCACCTCGAAGGCCAGGGTGCGGGTGAAGCCGATGACGGCCATCTTGGAGGCGGTGTAGGGGGCGCGGTTCGGGAGGGGGCGCTTGCCGCTGACCGAACTCACGTTGATGATGCGCCCGCGCCGGTTCCTCTTCATGATGGGGACGACGTGCTTCGAGCACAGGAACATGCCGGTCACGTTCACCCCCATGCATTCCTCCCACTCCTCCTTGGTCACCTCCTCGACGGGCTTGGTGGGGCCCGCGATGCCCGAGTTGTTCACCAGGATGTCGACGGTGCCGTACTCGGCGAGGGTCTTCTCGGCCAGGGCGCGCGCGTGGCCCTCGTCGGTGACGTCGGTGGGCACGATGAGGGAGGTCCCGGCGAGGGCGGCCACCTTCCTGGCCGTGCCTTCCAGGTTCGCGCGGTTGCGGGCCGCGAGGACCACCTTGGCCCCCTCCCGGGCGAAGGCCAGGGCGATGGCCTGGCCGATGCCCTGGCTGGCCCCGGTGACGATGGCGACCTTTCCCTTCAGGCGCATCTTCTCAGCCCCTCCAGCACGCCCCTGCTCATGACTTCTATCCCAATAGTCCATCCAGCAAGAATAGACCCTCGCCCGGCCTTCGCCCCTCTCCCCTTGGGAGAGGGGATGGGGGTGAGGGAAAGGGAAGCGGCGCCGCTGACTTGTCCCTCACCCCGGCCCTCTCCCAGAGGGAGAGGGAGAAAGACCTGGCCTCCCCAGGGTGAACCATGCACGGGGTTTCACCCCCTACGCCTGGTGCAGCGACACCCCGGGGAACCAATAGCCCAGCTCGAAGGCCGCCGTGCCGGGGGCGTCCGAGCCGTGGGTGGCGTTGCGCTCGATGCTCTCCCCGAACTCCTTGCGGAGGGTGCCCGGGGCGGCCTTGGCGGGGTCGGTGGCGCCCATGACGTCGCGCCAGTGCCGGATGGCGTCCTCCCGCTCGAGCGCCAGCACCACGGTGCGGCCCGAGGACATGTAGGCGGTCAGGGGCCCGAAGAAGGGCCGCTCGCGGTGCACCGCGTAGAAGCCCTCGGCCTGGGCCTTGGTCATGCGCACCAGGCGCATCCCCACCACCTTGAACCCCTCCGCCTCGACGCGGGAGAGTATCTTCCCGGCCAGCCCGCGCTCGACGGCGTCGGGCTTGATCATGGCGAACGTCCGCTCCATGCAGCCTCTTCTCCTATCCTGAGAACGATTTCCGGCCGGCGTCAGGCGCGGCCCAGGGCACGCGCCATGGTGAGGCCCATCTCGGCCGGGCTCTGAGTGACGTGGATGCCGCACTCGGTCATGACGCGCATCTTCTCGGCGGCGGTGCCCTCCCCGCCCGAGATGATGGCCCCCGCGTGGCCCATGCGGCGGCCCTTGGGGGCGGTCTGGCCCGCGATGAAGCCCACCATCGGCTTGGTGACGTTCTTCTGGGCCCAGCGGGCGGCGTCCTGCTCGGCGGCGCCCCCGATCTCGCCGATCATGATGATGGCCTCGGTCGCGGGGTCCGCCTGGAAGCGCCTGATGAGGTCGATGTACATCGTGCCGATGATGGGGTCGCCCCCGATGCCCACGCAGGTGGTCTGCCCCAGACCCTGGGCGGTGAGCTGGGCCACCACTTCGTAGGTGAGGGTGCCGCTCTTGGAGATGACGCCGATGCTGCCCTCCTTGTGGATGTGGCCGGGCATGATGCCCATCTTGCAGCCGCCGGGGGTGATGACGCCCGGGCAGTTGGGGCCGATGAGGACGGCGGAGGCGCCCTCCAGGTGGCGCTTCACGTACACCATGTCCCGCACCGGGATGCCCTCGGTGATGCAGACCACGATGGGCACCCCCGCGTCCACGGATTCCAGGATGGCGTCGGCGGCGAAGGCCGGGGGGACGAAGACGAGGGAAGCGTTCGCCCCCGTCCCGGCCACGGCCTGGGCGACGGTGTTGAAGACGGGCACCTTCTCGATCGCCCCCTCCAGCTTCGCGCCCCCCTTGCCCGGGGTGACCCCCGCCACGACGGCCCCGCCGCCCCCCGCGAACTCCTGGCTGTAGCGCATGCACTGCTGGGCGTGGTAGCCGCCCTCCTTCCCCGTGATGCCCTGGACGAGGACGCGCGTGCTCTTGCCGATGAGGATGCTCAAGGCTCGCTCTCCATGGCGGTTCCGGGCCGCGGGCCTAGCGGCTGAGCGCCGCGACGACCTTCGCCGCGGCGTCGCCCATGCCGTCGGCCACGGTGAAATCAAGGCCGGAGGTCTTGAGGATCTCCCTTCCCTTCTCCACGTTCGTGCCCTCCATCCGGATGACGATGGGCACGTTCACGTTCACCGTCTTCACGGCGTCCACCACGCCCTGGGCCAGGACGTCGCAGCGGAGGATGCCGCCGAAGATGTTGATGAGCACGGCGCGCACGGCCTTATCGCTCATCAGGATGCGGAAGGCGCTCTCGACCATCTCGCGGCTCGCGCCGCCGCCCACGTCGAGGAAGTTGGCGGGCGAGGCTCCGGCCAGCTTGATGATGTCCATGGTCGCCATGGCGAGCCCGGCGCCGTTCACCATGCAGCCCACAGACCCGTCCAGCTTGATGTAGTTCAGGTGGTGCCTGGAGGCCTCGACCTCGAGGGGCTCCTCCTCGTCCAGGTCCCGCAGGGCGGCCACGTCCGGGTGGCGGTAGAGGGCGTTGTCGTCGAAGTTCACCTTGGCGTCGAGGGCGAGGATGCGGCCGTCCAGGGTCTGGACGAGGGGGTTGATCTCGACCAGGGAGCAGTCCATCTCGCTGTAGAAGCGGTAGAGGTTCGTGACGAACTTCACGCCCTCGCCGGCCAGCTCCCCGCTCAGCCCGAGGCCGTAGGCCACGCGGCGGGCGGTCGAGGGCCAGATGCCGAGGGCGGGGTCGACCGCCACCTTGAGGAGCTTCTCGGGGGTCTTGGCGGCCACCTCCTCGATGTCCATGCCGCCCGCGGTGCTCGCCATGAGGGTGGGGCGGCCGGCCGCGCGGTCGAGCACGATGCCGAGATAGAGCTCGCGCTCGATCTGGCTGGCCTCCTCGACCCACACCTTCTTGACGAGGCGCCCCTGGGGGCCCGTCTGGTGGGTGACGAGGGTCATGCCGATGATCTGGGAGGCCGCCTGCCTGGCCTCGGCGGGCGTCTTGGCGAGCTTGACGCCCCCGCCCTTCCCCCGCCCCCCGGCGTGGATCTGGGCCTTCACGACCACCGCGCCACCGAGCTCTTTGGCGACGCGCTCGGCCTCCTCGGGGGCCGAGGCGACACCCCCCCGCGGGACCGCCACCCCGTACTTCCGGAACAGCTCCTTCCCCTGGTACTCGTGAATGTTCATCCGGCTCTCCGTGGGATGCGTCCCCCCGCTCTCCAGAACCGGGGACGGCCTCCGCCCGCGCCCCGGCGGAGGGGGCCGGGGGCGCGGAAACCCTAGAAGCTGTCCCAAAACCTATTTTAAGGCCTTATAATCACCTCCCTTATCTATCTTACGCCGGAAGCACCTTCACCAGGCTCCGGACGTGGTCGGCCGACTTCTTGAAGGCGGCCTTCTCGTCCGGGGAGAGGTCGAGCTCGATCACCTTCTCGACCCCGCCCGCGCCCAGCTTGACGGGCACCCCCATGAAGACGTCCCGCTCGCCGTACTCCCCCTGCAGCAGGGCGGCGCAGGGCAGGACGCGCTTCTTGTCCTTCACGATCGCCTCGACCATTTGGATGACGGAGGCACCCGGCGCGTAGAAGGCGCTGCCCGTCTTGAGGTAGTTGACGATCTCGGCGCCGCCGTCCCGCGTGCGCCGCACGAGGGCCTCGATGCGGCCGGGCTTCATGAGGGCCGTGATCGGGATGCCCGCCACCGTGCTGTAGCGCGGCAGCGGCACCATGGTGTCGCCGTGGCCGCCCAGCACGCAGGCCTGGACGTCCTCGACCGAGACGTCCAGCTCCATGGCGATGAAGGTGCGGAAGCGGGCGCTGTCCAGCACGCCCGCCATCCCCACGATGCGGTTCTGGGGGAGCCTGCTCCGGCGGTGGGCCATGGTGACCATGGCGTCGAGCGGGTTGGAGACGATGATGAGGATGCACTTGGGCGAGTGCTTCATGACCTCGTCCGTCACCCCGCCCACGATCTTGGCGTTGGTGGCGATGAGGTCGTCGCGGCTCATGCCCGGCTTGCGCGCGATGCCCGCCGTGACGACGACGATGTCGGAACCCGCGGTGTCCCTGTAGTCGTTGGTGCCGACGACCCGGCAGTCGAAGCCCTCGACTGGGGCGCTCTCGTAGAGGTCCAGCGCCTTGCCCTGGGGCACACCCTCGATGATGTCGATGAGGACGATGTCCCCGATCTCCTTGGCGGCCGCCCAGTGCGCGGCCGTGGCGCCCACGTTGCCGGCGCCCACGATGGTGATCTTCGGTCGGCCCATGCTCGCCTCCTACATGTTGCGGATGATGGCCCGTCCGAACTCCGAGCAGGAAACCTTCCGGGCCCCTTCCATCTGCCGCTCGAAGTCGTAGGTCACGGTCTTCTGGCGGAAGGTCTCCTCCATCCCCTTGGTGATCAGGGAGGCGGCCTCCGTCCAGCCCATGTACCCGAGCATC
>JACPCT010000449.1 GCA_016184445.1 Candidatus Tectimicrobiota bacterium
AGAAGGGGATGATCGGGACTTGCGGCCAAGCCCCGGACCCCATCCGTCCCCTGAAGCCTCGGACCCACCATCCGGCCCGCCGCCTAGGCCACGGTCACGGACTTGGCCAAGGCCCGGGGACGGTCCACGTCCCGCTTGAGGGCCACGGCAAGGAAGTAGGCAAGGAGCTGGCCCGCCACCAAGTGGAGGAAGGGCGCGAGGAGGGATGAGACGCGGGGGAGCACGATCTCCTCGCTGAAGAGGCCCTTGGAGGCGTCGTCCCCCTCGAAGCGGAAACCGAGGACAAAACCGCCCCGCGCGCGCACTTCTTCGGCGCTGCTCCGGGTGAGGGAGTGAAGCTCCTTCTCCCCGGGCGAGGGCATGAGGACGATAGTGTACATGTTCTCGTCGATCAGGGAGATGGTGCCGTGCTTCAGGAAGCCCGCGCTCATGCCCTCGGCGTGGAGGTAGGTCACCTCCTTCATCTTGAGGGCGCACTCCAGGGCCGCGGGGTAGTAGACGCCCCGGCCGAGATAGAGCCAGTTCTTCATCTGCTGATGCTGCCGGGCCGCAGTATGGAGGAAGCCGGAGCGCTCGTTCAGCGTCTCGGAGATTCTATCCGACAACGAGTCGACCTCGTCGCGCAAGCGGAGGATCTCGGCTTCCTCCAGCCGCCCGTTCAGCTTCCCCAGCTCCAGCGAGGCAAGGAGGAGCAGGACGGCTTGGCTCATGGCGGCCTTGGTGCTGATGACGCAGATCTCCGGCCCCGACCCCTGGAGGATGGGCAAGTCCACCGCGCGGACGAGGCTCGAGCCCATGACATTGACGATGGCGGCCGTCTTCGCGCCCCGGCTCTTGGCGTGGCGCACGGCGGTCAGGGTGTCGTAGGTCTCCCCGGACTGGCTGATGGCCACCAGGCAATCCTCCGGGCCTACGTCGGCTAGGTGGGGGAACTCATCCGTGCTGACAGCGGGAAGGTAGCGCCCGCCAAACTGGCCGAAGAAGTACTGGCCCATCGCCGCCACATAGTAGGTGGTGCCCACTCCGCCGAGGAAGGCGTGGCGGGAGCCGAGGATCATGCGGGCCACCCCGGCCAAGTCGGACCGGGGAATCCGCAGCACGGCCTGAACGGTGGCCGGCTGGTCGTAGATCTCCTTGAGCATGTAGTGGGGATAGCCCCCCCGCCGGGCCATTTCGACGTCCCACTCGATCTCGGTCACCTCCTTCGGCACCGATTCCTCCGTCCGGAGGTTCTTGACAGCGTAGCCCTGGCGGGTGACCACAGCGTACTCGCCGTCCTCCAGGATGACGGCTTGCCGGGTGTACTCGATGAAGGCGTTGAAGTCCGAGCCCACGTAGTTGGCGTCGTCCCCCAGGCCGATGATGAGGGGGCTCTCCCGCTTGCAGCAGAAGATGACGCCCGGCGCGTCCACCGAGATGACGGCGAGGGCGAACGTGCCCTCCAGCTCGCGCAGCGCAGCCACGAAGGCTTCTTCGAACTCCCCGGCGCCCTGCGCCAGCCGATGGGCGATGAGGTGGGCGATCACCTCGGTGTCGGTCTCGGAGCGGAAGATGGCCCCTGCCCTCTCGAGGCGCTCACGGAGGTCGCGGTAGTTGGAGATGATCCCGTTGTGCACCACCGCGATGCGCCCGTTGTTGTCGGAGTGGGGGTGGGCATTCTCCCGCGTCACCCCGCCGTGGGTGGCCCAGCGGGTGTGGGCGATGCCCACGAGGCCCTTCATGTCGGTCAGCCTCGTAGCCCCGGTACTCGAGCGCAGCGATGCCCCGGAAGAGGCGTTGGGCGACGTTGGTGGAACCTGCCACGCCTGCGATGCCGCACATCTCAGGATTCTCCGCGCGGGTAGGTATAGTGGTTCGGGATCACTTCCTGGGGGGCGATGAGTGTGCCGGCGGCGAGGGTGTTCGAGGCGCCGATGCGGGCGCCATCCCCCACGAAGGAGCCGAGCTTCGTCATGCCCGAATCGATGGAACCGCCATTCATCCGGACCCGGACGGTGGGGCCGCCCTGACTCTGGTTGAGCGTCATCGTCCCCGAGCCCACCCGTACGCCCTCCCCGATCACGCTGTCCCCGATGAAGGAAAGGCGCCCGACGTGCACACCTCCGAGAAGGACGCAGTTCTTGAGCTCAACGCCGAAGCCGATCATGGCGCCCGCACCGATGGCCGTGTAGGGACGGACGAGGACCCCGTTCCCGAGAAAGGAGCCCCCCCCGATGAAGCAGGGGCCGAAGATGGAGGCTCCGGACTCGATCACCACGCCCGCCTCGATGCGCACCGGGCCGCGGAACTGGACCGCCCCCCTCAGCTGGACGCTGCCGTCCACCACCGCCTCCCGCCAGGTTTCCATCACCATGCGGTTCCCCCGGAGCAGATCCCAGGGGTGCTTGGGGTCGAGCCAGGGATCTTCCCAGATGGCCGACCGCAGGCCGTCGGTGGCGATCAACTCGTTGAGGGAGACGTCCATCTCCTTCGTCTCGAGGAGATCGAATAGACGGTAGGGCATCACGAAAACGCCGGCCAGGACATAATTCCCCATCTCCCGCTCAGTGGGCTTTTCCACGAGGCGGGTGATCCGCATGTCCGACCCCAGGTAGACGGTCCCGAAGTCCTGGGCCTGGGGGGTGTGGCAGATGGCGGCTACGGGCTGGTTGAAGGAGCCAAAAGTCTGGGTGACGTGCCGGTAGATGTTCCCAGGGGTGAGGACGTCGGCATAGACCAAGAGGAAGGTCTCGCCCGCATGGAAGTTCCCCCGGGCGAGGCGGATCGCATCCCGGATGCCGGTGGGTTCCTTTTGGTGAACGTATTGGATGGTCATGCCGTAGGAGGCGCCCTGGCCGAAGTGCTGGATGATCCGCTGGTTGCAGTGCCCCACCACCATGAC
>JACPCT010000181.1 GCA_016184445.1 Candidatus Tectimicrobiota bacterium
TACATCGTCCGCACCGCCAGCGAGGGCATGCCCGCCGAGGACATCGAGGCGAACGTCCGCTTCCTCCACGCCCTGTGGGAGGACATCCTGGGGCGCAACGAGCGGGCGGGGGCGCCCTCCCTGCTCCACTACAACCTCAACCTCATCCAGCGGACCGTGCGGGACCTGTTCAACTCCTCCGTGGACCGCATGGTCATCGACGACGAGGAGGAGTACGCCCGTTGCCGCTCCTTCCTGGAGAGCTACTACCCGCACCTCCTCCCCCGCCTTCATCATTACACGGATGAGGAGCTCATCTTCGACCACTTCGGCATCGAGCTCGAGATCGAGCGTGCCCTGGGCCAGCGTGTGTGGCTCCGCAGCGGAGGCTACATCGTGATCGACCAGACGGAGGCCCTCACCACCATCGACGTGAACACGGGGCGCTTCGTGGGCAAGCGGAACCCCGAGGAGACCATCCTCCAGACCAACCTCGAGGCCGTGCGCGAGATTGTCACCCAGCTCCGCCTCCGCAACCTGGGCGGGATCATCATCGTCGACTTCATCGACATGGAACGCGAGGAGAGCAAGGAGAAGGTCTACAACGCCTTCAAGGAAGAGCTCCGCAAGGACCGCTCCCGCACCAACATCCTCAAGATCAGCGACCTCGGCCTCGTCGAGATGACCCGCAAGCGCGTGCGGGACAGCCTCCAGCGCACCCTCTGCGCCCCCTGCCCCTACTGCGAGGGGCGCGGGCGGGTGAAATCCCCCGCCTCCGTCGGCTACGAGGCGCTGCGGGAGGTGAGCCGGGCCCGCCACACCCACCGGAAGAGCCGGAAGTTCCTCCTCAACGTTCACCCGGACGTGGGGAGCCGCCTTCTGGAGGACGAGCGGCGTCACGTCGAGGAGGTGGAGAAGCGCCTCGGCGTTCAGCTCGTCATCAAGGCCGACCCCGAGCTGCATATGGAAGGCTTCGAGGTCATCCCCGTCTAAGCCTCCGGTTGACACCTCCGCCCTGCCGCCCTTAGGCTCTGCCCGACCACTGGCAAGGAGAAGTGTGATGCGCCGGAGCCTCCTCGTCCTTCTGCTGCTGAGCGCCGCGGGCTGCGGAGGTTTTCCGCGGGCCGAGGGGGTTGCGCCCGCTTCCTCTTCGGCCGAGGAGAAGCCGAGCATCCTCCACCGCCAGGTCGTGGCCGCGCAGGAGAGGAGCGCCCGCCTCGAGGTCCAGGTCGCCCAGCTCGCCGAGCAGGTGAGGACCCTCGGGAACGTGGTCCGCGAGCTTCAGGGCCAGCGGACCCGAATGGAGGAGCAGATCGAGCGGTTGCGGCGGGAGCTGATAGGGGCGAAGGCCGTCCCCCCGCCCCCGCCGGCCCCCCGTCCCTCCGCCTCCGGTGCGGGCGCCCCGCCCCGCTCATCTTCCCGGATGGCCTCACTCTCGCCGGAGGGCGCCTACAACCTGGCCTATCGCGCGGTGCGGGAGAGGAAAAGCCGGGAAGCGGTCTCCCTTTTCCTGGAATTTCTGCGGCGGCATCCCTCGAACCCGCTCGCGGCCAACGCCCAATACTGGCTGGGGGAGAGCCACTACGACCTGAGCGAGTACACCCCAGCCCTAGAAGCGTTCGAGAAGGTTCTCCGACTTCACCCCGCGAGCCGAAAGGTTCCCGACGCCCTCTACATGCGGGGCCTGACCTTTCTCCGGCTGAAAAACCCCCGGCTGGCCGCCCTGGAGTTTGAAAAGCTGATCGAGCGCTTCCCACGCCATGCCCTCACCGAGAGGGCGAAAAACCAGCTCCGGACCCTCAATCTTTCAGGGAACAACGTCCAGCGGTAGACCCCTTCAACCGATCCGTAGCAAGATGGCGATGAAAGAACGAAAGCCTCTCTTCTCCGCCCCTTTTAAATTCCACGCCTTGACACGGGTCGCACTCCCCGTGGTATGGAACCAGTGCCCGAGAGGGAGCCGCCTCACCTATTTGAGGTAAGGGATGGATGGAATAATCGAGGGAATCCGCCGTTCCTGGAGCTCCGGAGCCCGCTCCATCTCGGACGCGTGGCTCGTTCTCCAAGTGCTTCCCGGCATGACCCCCGAGCGGCTGCACCGCCTTTTGGAGGCCTTTGGCGGCCCCCAGGAGGCCCTCGCGGCCCCGGTGCCGGACTTCGCCCGGCTCGGCGGCCGGAAGGCTGCGGAGGCCCTTGAACGGGAGGCCCCGCATGACCTCGCCGCCCGTCTCCGGCGGGAGGCGGAGGCCGGAGGGGCCGGGATCATGACCCGGGACCAGGCGGCCTTCCCCGAACTCCTTCAGGCCATCTTCGCGGCCCCGGGCGCGCTCTACGTCGAGGGGAGGCTGGAGGGCGGGCCGGCCCTCGCCCTCGTGGGGACGCGCCACCCGAGCGAGTACGGCCGCCGGATGGCCCGGGAGATCGCCGGCGCCCTCGCCGCCCAGGGCTTCACCATCGTGAGCGGGATGGCCCACGGGATCGACGCCGAGGCCCACATGGGCACCCTTGAGGCCGGCGGGCGCACCGTGGCCGTCCTGGGCTGCGGCCTGGGGGTGCAGTACCCCT
This sequence comes from Candidatus Tectimicrobiota bacterium, assembly GCA_016184445.1. Lineage (GTDB taxonomy): Bacteria > UBA8248 > UBA8248 > UBA8248 > UBA8248 > 2-12-FULL-69-37. The sequence goes on from JACPCT010000181.1 coordinate 2,545, forward strand.
CCGACCACCAGGAGCTGCGCGCGAAGATCGCCTCCCAGGGCGCCGTGGTCTCGGAGTTCCCCTGGGCGGCCACCCCCTACCCGGCGAATTTCCCCCGGCGCAACCGCGTCATCAGCGGGCTCTCGGCCGCGACGGTGGTGGTCGAGGCCGCCCACCGGAGCGGCGCCCTCCTTACGGCCAAGCTCGCGGCCGAGCAGGGGCGTGAGGTTATGGCCCTGCCGCGCTGGCTGCCACCGCTTGATCAAGGAGGGCGCCCAATTGGTGGAGGGCGTAGAGGACATCCTGGCCGCGCTGCCCTCCTTCGTCCGGAGCCAGGCCGTCGCCCAGCCTTCTGTTCTTCCAGCGGAAAAGTCCGGACATGCCGCGCCGGAGGCGGAGGATCCCTCCCTCCCCGAGTTGGATCGGGCGCTGCTGGCCCGCCTGGGGACGGGAGAAGACTCCATCGAGGGCCTCACCCGGTCACTGGGCCTGCGGCCCGAGGAGGTGGCCGGGGCGCTCCTCCAACTTGAGATCCAGGGGAGAGTCCGCCGGACGGGGGGAGGCCTCTACCGGAGAGCGTGATTTCCGGGAGGAAACCACATGAGGGAAAAATTGTTCGCCATGATGCGGCTGCTGGTGGACCAGGCGATGGAGGGGAGCCACATCCTCCAGGACGAGCGGGAGATCTCCAACTTCCTGGCCAGCCGGGGCTTCCAGCAGGAGGACATCTACGACGCCCTCTCCTGGCTCCAGCAGCTTCCCCTGGACCGCCGGGAGGGCGGGGACACCTTCACCCAGAGCCGGAGAGGGCAGGCCGTGCGCGTGCTGCACCCGGAGGAGCATCTCGCATTCTCGCCCGCGGCTCAGGGAATCGTTCACCGTCTCTACAACGCCGGCGCCATCGACGATTGGCTCCGTGAGGAGCTCATCCAGCGGTGCATCGATCTGAGCGAGGAAGAAATAGGGCTCGCCGAGGTCAGGACGGTGGCGCTCCTGGTCCTTCTCCGGGAGCGCCGTGACGCCTTGAGGCCCGGCGTGCTACAGATGCTCCGGGATGACAACGTCCGCCTGCCAGATTGAGGCCGCATGACCGAGAAAAAGATCAAGGCCCGCCCAAGGGCCAAGAAGACCCAGATAAAGACGAGGGACGCGGGAGCTGAAGCGGCTCCGAAGCTCCTCATCGTCGAGTCGCCAGCGAAGGTGAGGACGATCCAGAAGATCCTGGGGCCTGAGTTCGCCATCATGGCTTCCAGGGGGCACGTCCGCGACCTCCAGAAGACTGGCGAGCGGCGAATGGGGATAGACATCCGGGACGACTTCCGGGCCGATTACGGCGAGATCCCCGCGAAGAAGAAGGCCATCGAGGAGCTGCGCCGTGCCGCCAAGGCGGCAAGGGAGATCTACCTCGCCCCTGACCCCGACCGGGAAGGAGAGGCCATCGCCTGGCACGTCAAGGAGATCCTCGGGGACGGACGCCGCGGGGATTCCATCTACCGCGTCTCGTTCAACGAGATCACCTCCCGCGCCGTGAAGGAAGCGCTCCAGCGCCCCGGGCGCATCGACCAGAAGAAAGTGGACGCCCAGGAAACCCGCCGCAAGCTGGACCGCATCGTGGGCTTCAAGCTCTCGGGCGAGATTCTCTGGAACAAGGTGGCCTTCGGCCTGAGCGCGGGCCGGGTGCAGTCCGTCGCCCTCCGCCTCGTCTGCGAGCGCGAGGACGAGATCGAGGCCTTCCAGCCCAAGGAGTATTGGACCATCACCGCCTTTCTCCGGAAGGAGGGCACTCCTCCTCCCTTCGAGGCCAAGCTCCACCGGATCGGGGACCGGGAGGCCGAGATCGCCACCGAAGAAGAGGCGCGCTCCCTCGCCGGCCGGATCCAGGGAGCGGACCTCCGGGTCTCCAAGGTCGAGCGCCGCGAGCGCCGCCGCCGCCCGCCCGCGCCCTTCATCACGAGCACCCTCCAGCAGGAGAGCTCGAACAAGCTCCGCTGCAGCGCCAAGCGCACCATGAGCATCGCCCAGACCCTCTATGAGGGGGTGGACCTCGGGCGCGATCTCGGGACCGTCGGCCTCATCACTTACATGCGGACCGACTCCGTCCGCCTGGCCCCGGAGGCCGTGGACGCCGCGCGCGCTTTCATCCAAGAGAACTTCAGCGCCGCGCACCTGCCCGAGAAGCCCCCTGTCTACAAGACGGGGGAGATGGCCCAGGACGCCCACGAGGCCATCCGGCCCACCGACCTCCGCCTGCACCCGGACCGGATCGCCAGCCGCCTCAAGCCGGAGCAGTCCGCTCTCTACACCCTCATCTGGCGGCGCTTCATCGCCAGTCAGATGGCCCCCGCCGTCTACGACCAGACGAGCGTTGACATCTCGGCGGAAGAGCTCTTGCTCCGCGCGACCGGGTCGGTGCTCAAGTTCGCCGGCTTCCTCGACGCCTACCAGGATAGGCCGGAGGAAACGTCCGACGCTCCGCCCGAGGGCGAGGAGGAGAACGGCCGTGCGGCCAACGGCCGCGACCGGCTGCTGCCCCCCCTCGAGGAGAACGACCCGCTGCGGCTGCGCGCGGCCGAGGCCGCCTCCACCGGCGTCCTCCCCGAGCAACACTTCACCCAGCCGCCGCCCCGATACACGGAGGCAACCCTGGTCAAGGAGCTGGAGGAGGATGGCGTGGGCCGCCCGAGCACCTACGCTTCCATCCTGGACACCCTTGAGAAGCGGAAGTACGTCACCATCGAGCGGCGCAAGCGGCAGCTCATCCCCACCTCCCTCGGCAGGGAGGTGAACAAGCTCCTCGTGCGGGGCTTCCCCGAGGTGATGGACGTCAAGTTCACCGCCAAGATGGAGAGCGACCTCGACGACATCGAGAAGGGGAGCGCGCCCTGGCTTCCCATCCTCCGCTCCTTCTACGACAAGTTCGACAAGACCGTGCAGGTGGCCAAGAAGGCTCTGCCCAACCTCAAGACCCACACCGAGCCGGTCGAGCGGGCGTGCCCCGCTTGCGGCCAGCCCCTGGTCAAGCGCTTCAGCAAGAACGGATGGTTCATCTCCTGTTCGGCCTATCCGGAATGCAAGTTCGCGGAAAGCCTTCCGGCAGAGGGCGCTGGCCAGGAACAGGACGAGGAGATCGCCCTCATCGAAGAGAAGGCGCCTCCCTGCGATGAATGCGGGGCGCCCATGCAGGCCCGGCGCGGTCCGTTTGGTCCTTACCTCGTCTGCTCGGCCCTCCCCAAGGGGCACAAGACCCGCAAAATCCTCCCCGGCGGGGCGGCGGCGGCCGCCCCGGTGCCCACGGGCGTGGCTTGCGGGCGGGAGGGTTGCGGCGGCGAGCTGGTGATGCGGCGCTCCCGGAAATCGGGAAAGCCCTTCTACGGCTGCAGCACGTTCCCCGAGTGCAAATACGTGGTCTGGGACCGGCCCATCGCCCAGCCCTGCCCGTCCTGCGGCCATCCCCTCATGACGATCAAGACCGCGAAGAAGAGCGGGGTCCACTTGGCCTGCCCCATCAAGTCTTGCGGACACACCGAGCCGGCCCCGCCCGGTCTCCTGGCCAGCTTGGGGACGGGCGGCCGCAACGAACCGGAGAAGGGGCAGGAGGTGCCGGCGTGAGCGCCCGCCTGCGCATCATCGGGGGAGGGCTGGCCGGGAGCGAGGCCGCGTGGCAGGCGGCCAAGCGGGGCGTCGAGGTGGACCTCTACGAGATGCGCCCCGTGGTCCCGACTCCCGCCCACCAATCGGACGCCCTGGCCGAGCTGGTCTGCTCGAATTCCCTGCGCTCCAACTCGCTGGAGAACGCCTCGGGGCTGCTGAAGGAGGAGATGCGGCGGCTCGACTCCCTTATCCTCCAGGCGGCGGACGCCAGCCGGGTTCCCGCGGGCACGGCCCTGGCCGTGGACCGCAACCTGTTCAGCCGCCGGGTCACCGAGGTGATCCTGGCGGAGCCGCGCATCCGGGTACACCGGGAGGAGGTCACCTCCCTCGCGGGAGACGCTCCCACCATCCTCGCCACCGGGCCCCTCACCAGCCCGGCGTTGGCGGCCGAGATGGCCCGGCTGACCCAGGGAAAGTACCTCTACTTCTACGACGCCATCTCCCCCATCCTCTACGGCGAGAGCATTGACATGACGGTGGCCTTTCAGGCCTCTCGCTACGGGAAGGACATGGAGGAGGAGAGCGAGGGCGACTACCTGAACCTCGGCCTGAGCGAGGAGGAGTACAACCGCTTCATCGATCTCGTCCTGGAGGGGGAGAAGATCCCCCTGCGGGACTTCGAGAAGGCCATCTATTTCGAGGGGTGCCTGCCCATCGAGGAGATGGCCTCCCGCGGGCGCGACACCCTGGCCTTCGGACCCATGAAGCCCGTGGGCATCGAGCACCCCGTAACCGGGCAGACCTACCACGCCGTCGTCCAGCTCCGCCGCGAGGACCTGACCGGGGAGTTCTTCTCCATGGTGGGGTTCCAGACCCGCCTCCGCTACCCGGAGCAGAAGCGCATCTTCGTCACCCTCCCCGGCCTCCAGAACGGGCGCTTCCTCCGCTACGGGAGCCTGCACCGCAACACCTACATCAACGCCCCGCGCCTCATGCGGGTCACCCTCCAGCTCAAGCGCCACCCGCACCTGTTCGTCGCCGGCCAGATCACCGGCGTGGAGGGCTATCTCGAATCCTCCGCCATCGGCCTCCTCGCGGGCCTGAACGCGGCGGCGCTGCTCCGGGGGGAGCCCATCGTGCCTCCACCCCCGGCCACGGCGCTGGGGGCGCTCAACCGCTACATCGTCGAAACCGACCCGAAGAATTTCCAGCCGATGAACGTCAACTTCGGCCTCTTCCCGCCCCTGGAGAAGCGGGTCTCGCGCAAGGATCGCAAGCGGCACATCGTCGAGCGAGCCCTCCGGGACCTCAAGCCATGGCTCGAGCGGATGATGCCCCAAGTCGCATGACCGGCGGCCTGACCGGGGCGCGGAAGCGCTTCGAGGCGTATCTCCGCGAGGAACGGGGGGCCTCGGAGCACACCCTGCGGGCCTACGTCTCGGACCTGGCCGACTTCGACCTCTTCCTGCGGGAGTGGGCGGGAGAGCCCGTTCCGCCGGCCCGGGTGGACGGCCTGGCCGTGCGTGCCTACCTCGCCCATTTGCACCGGCGGCGGGCGGGCACGGCCACGGTCAACCGCCATCTCGCGAGCCTGCGGACTTTCTTCCGCTTCCTCCGGCGGGAGGGGCTCGCGGAGGGGAATCCGGCCGAGGGCCTTCCCTCCCCCAAGCAGTCCCGCAAGCTCCCCACCTTCCTCCCGGTGGACGACGCCGCGCGTCTCCTGGAGCTGCCCGACACCGCCACCCCCGAGGGTCGGCGGGACCGGGCCATGCTGGAGGTCCTCTACGGCTCGGGCCTGCGCGTGGGGGAGCTGGCCGCGCTGAACGATGGGGACGTGGACACGCGCGAGCGGCTCATCCGGGTGCGGGGCAAGGGCAAGAAGGAGCGCATCGTCCCGATGACCCTGAAAGCCGCCCAGGCGATCGAGGCCTTCCTCTCCGGGCGCCCTCCCCTTCCCCCCCAGGAGAAGGGCCAATCCGGGGATTCCCCCCTCTTCCGCAACTCCCGGGGCGGGCGGCTCACCACGGGGCGGGCCCGGGCCATCCTGCGCGGCTATGAATCCCGGGGCGGGTTCGGCTATCATTTCACCCCGCACGCGCTGCGCCACAGCGCGGCGACCCACCTCCTGGAGATGGGGGCGGACCTGCGGTCCATCCAGGAGCTCCTGGGGCACGCGAGCCTGTCCACCACCCAGCGCTACACCCAGGTGGACTTCGATCACCTCCGGGCCGTCTACGACGCCGCTCATCCCCGGGCCCGGGCCGGCGGCGGGGGCAAGCAGGAGCGGGAGAGGCGCGTGAAGCGTTCATGAGCGAACCCAGCGTGAAATTCCGATCGACCACCGTTCTCGCCGTCCGCTACCGGGGCCAGACTTCCATGGGCGGGGACGGCCAGGTCACCATGGGCCAGACCGCGGTGAAACTCGGGGCGGTCAAGATCCGCCGCCTCGGCGGGGGAAAGGTGCTCGCCGGCTTCGCGGGCTCGGCCTCGGACGCCATCGCCCTCTTCGAGCGCTTCGAGGCAAAGCTCGAGGAGTACCGGGGCAACCTCGCCCGGGCGGCCGTCGAGATGGGGAAGGACTGGCGCACGGACCGGGTCCTCCGCCGTCTCGAGGCCCTCCTCGCCGTGGCCAACCAGGACACCTCCCTCATCCTATCCGGCACCGGAGACATCATCGAGCCCGACGACGGCGTCCTCGGCATCGGGAGCGGCGGGCCCATCGCCACGGCGGCCGCACGGGGGATCCTGGGCCTCAATCCCGACCTCAGCGCCGCCGAGGTCGTGCGCCAATCCCTCGACATCACGGCGGACATCTGCATCTACACTAATCACAAGATCACGGTCGAAACCCTCTGATGGAAGAGCTCATCCCCGCCCGGATCGTCGAGGAGCTCGACCGCTACGTCATCGGCCAGGCCGAGGCGAAGCGCGCCGTGGCCATCGCCCTGCGCAACCGCTGGCGCCGCCAGCAGCTCCCCCCCGAGATCGGCGACGACGTGGCCCCGAAGAACATCATCATGATCGGCCCCACGGGCGTCGGGAAGACCGAGATCGCGCGCCGCCTCGCCCGCCTCGCCAGGAGCCCCTTCATCAAGGTGGAGGCGAGCAAGTTCACCGAGGTGGGCTACGTGGGGAGGGACGTGGAGAGCATCATCCGCGACCTCATCGAGCTGGCCCGGAACATGGTCCGCGAGGAGCTGCGCGAGACCAACAAGACGCGCTCCGGGGAGCTGGCCGAGGAGCGGCTGCTGGACCTCCTCCTGCCCCGCCCGCCGGGCTTCGCCGCCATCGACGAGCGGGGCCAGCTGCGCGACCCCCTGGGCGAGGAGAGCTACAAGCGGACGCGGGAGAAGTTCAGGGGCCTCCTCCTGGAGGGGAAGCTGGACGACCGCGATGTGGAGGTTCAGGTGACCGACAAGGGGCCCGAGGTCCACTTCCTCGGCGGCCCCGAGCTCGAGCAGATGGGGCTGAACCTGAAGGAGATCATGGGGGGCTTGTTCCCTCCCCGGAACAGGGTCCGCCGCATGCGGGTGCCGGAGGCCTTCAAGCTCCTCTGCCAGGAGGAAGCCGACAAGCTCATCGACTCGGACAAGGTGAACTCGGAGGCCATCCACCGCACCGAGCAGTCGGGCATCGTCTTTCTCGACGAGACCGACAAGATCGCCTCCAGCGGCGGCGGCCGCCACGGCCCCGACGTCTCCCGCGAGGGGGTGCAGCGCGACCTCTTGCCCATCGTCGAGGGCTCGACCGTGCTCAAGCCCCTGGGCCGCGAGGATTTCGTGCGCATCCTCCAGGAGCCCGAGAACGCCCTGGTGCGCCAGTACCCGGCCCTGCTGGCCACCGAGGGCGTGCGGGTCGTCTTCACGGAGGGTGCCGTCCACGAGGTGGCGGGCTTCGCCGCCCGGATCAACGAGCAGACGGAGAACATCGGGGCGCGGCGCCTCCACACCATCATGGAGCGCCTCCTGGAGGACATCTCCTTCTCCGCCCCGGACATGGCCGGGCAGGAGATCTCCATCGACGCCGCCTACGTCCGCGAGAAGCTCCAGGGAATCGTCGAGAACCTGGATCTCAGCCGCTACATCCTCTAAGCCGGCCCCCGCGGCGGGCCCGCCTCCTCCCCTTGGCCCCGCCCTCCCCCCGGTGTATATTTCCCGCCCTGTTGATTGGCC
>JACPCT010000182.1 GCA_016184445.1 Candidatus Tectimicrobiota bacterium
CTGCCTCCAGATCATGTCGGGAAAGGGCGTGCCTTCCGCCCCGCAGACCTCCCCCTCCCTCACCGACACCGGCAAGAAGGCCGTGGAGGGACTGAAGAAGGGCATCGAGGGGATTGGCGAGGGGCTGAAGGGGCTCTTCGGGAGGTAGGGGGCGGCTTGTCCCCGCCCGAAACGGCGTTTTGCCTTGTTATCCCGCAGGGGCGGCGCGAACCGCCCCTGCGACAAAATCCCCGCCGCGTGCCCCCTCTCTACGCCCTACCGCGCGTTCTTGAGCGCCGCCACGCTGAAGAGGACCGGCAGAAGATGACGACGCTGCCGTGCGAGAAGAGGTCCACGCTCCGGGGGATGGTGTGGTTTTGCTCCCCGATGTTCCCCTTGAGGCGCCCGAGGTCCACGAAGCCGCCCCCGGTCACCTCGGCGCGCTTCTGGGGGTCCGCGTGGCGCGCCAGGTAGACGTGCAGCGCGGGGCCGTTCGTGACGTTCAGGCTCTCCAGGCGCAGGAGGCGGGAGCCGTCCGGCAGGCGGTAGACGAGGGCCCGGCCGCTCCCCTTGTGGAAGGCATCCCCGTCCCGGAAGGCGCCTTCCTTCAGCCGCCGGGGCGCCTCGGGCGCGGCGGGCATGGGCTCGCGCGCCTCCAGGCGCGGCTTCGAGAGCCCGGCCATCATGGCCTCGGCCTCCGGGCGTGTCATGTTCCCGGGCAGGACGGCCTCGGCCCCCAGCGGGAAGCCCTCGCGGACGGTCTTGGTGACGAAGAGCGGCGAGACGAGCCACCACCCCGCCTCGCCCCCGATGACGAGGGCGAGGGCGCCCAGCGCGTACAGGATGCGGCGATGGTTCATCTAAGCTGCCTCCAAAGGCGCTGTAGGGGCGGCCCCCTGTGGCCGCCCGCCTTGGGGCAGGCACAGGAGCCTGCCCCTACAGGTTCCTTGATTCCCTCCTCCTTCTCCCCCGCGCTCTTGCGCCGGGCTTCTCGTCGGGGAGGAAATCCGGGGCGCGAGCCGGGAGCGAGACGCCGCACTCCTCCCCGAGAATCCGCAGAAGAGTCTCCAGGCGATCCCGCATGTCCGGCGTCGAGGTGATGCGCCCCAGGGCGACGGCGCGCTTGTCCGGGCCCTGGCGGGCGCACTGGTCGAGGGTCTGGTAGTAGCCCAGCTCCTCGTGGCCCTCGAGGACGGCCTGGAGGTAGTTCTGGCGGGAGCCGGGCACCTCGATCCACCAGACGAGGCTGCCCTCGAAGGGCTCGGGGTTGGGGCGGTCCGCCCCGGGGCGGCGCTGCATGGCGGGGGGGATCAGCCGGTGCGGATGCGGCTGACGGCCCGGCGGACGATCTCGGGCATCTCGCGGACGAAGGCCGAGCGCGCGAGCACCTTGTCGAAGCCCGCCCGCTCGGCGCCCTTGAGGAGGTCCACCTCGGTGTGGGCGCCCCAGGCCATGGCGTAGGCGCCCTTGTTCTTGGGGTTCGCGCGCAGCTTCCTCACCAGGTCACTGGCCGCGGCGCCGCCCAGGGCGGGGTGGTGGAGGTCCACCATGAGGAGGACGATCCGGAAGTTCTGGAGGGCCTCGTCGTATTGCTCGGGGGTGCCGGCGAACGCCAGCGCCGCGCCGGGCGAGAGGCCGGCCTCCCGGATCTTGGCGCTGAACATGAGGTCCGAGCAGACGACGAGGATCCGCCTGGGCTCTTCGGCCACAATCCGGCTCCTTCTACGAAACCACGGGGTATGCGGGGGCGTTCCATGGAACGCCCCCGCGAATACACCCCCCGCTCATTGCCGTTCCGCGGGGGCGGCCGGCCGGCCGCCCCCGCGCATGAAACATCATGGACGATGGAATGCCTACCCCTGGGCGGGGCCCAGCAGCTCGATGAGGGTGTGGATGTTCTCGACGGCGTCCACCTTGTAGAGCAGGCGCTCGATCTGGGCGGTCTGCTTCTCGCCGTAGACCAGGCCGCAGCACTCCTGGAACTTCTCGTAGAGCTCCTCACGGTTCATGGGCCGCTGGGGGGTGCCGCGCGAGAGCTCGGACATGCGCTCGTGGACGGTGCCGTCCTCCATCTCGATGGAGACCTTGCCGCGGATGAGGGAGTAGCCCATCCCCTCGATCTCGCCGTCCTCGTAGGTCTCGACCTTCTTCATGGCCTCGCGCACGTCGGGGCGCCGGACCACCTCGTCGCGGTACTGGTGGATGCCGGCCTTGCGCTCGAGCAGCAGGATGCCCAGGCCGAACTGGAGGGAGAACTTGGCCTCGAGCTCGTTCTGGGGGTCGGTGTAGCGCAGGGGCTCCAGGACGCGCGAGGTGGTGCCGAAGCGCACCTTCTTGACCTGCTCGGGCCGGATGTCCTTCTCGATGAGGAGGTCGCGCATGGCGTCCATGGCCGGGTGGCCGAGGGAGCCGCAGGGGTAGGGCTTGATGGAGACGCCCGGATCGGCCGCCGACCAGGGCTTGCCCAGCTTGCCGAGGAGGTAGTCCGGGTCGCAGCCCCCGCCCATGATCTGGAAGAAGCCCCAGCGCCCGTCGAGGACGGCCGGGTCCGCCGTGAAGCCGCCGCCCGCCAGGCGCGCGGCGGCGGCGCCATTCTCGGCCGCGCGGCCCGCGTGGTAGGGCTTGGTCATGGTGCCGAAGTTGGCGCGCAGCCCCGCGCTCTCCGAGCAGGCGATGCCGAGGCACATCCGGAGCTCGCGCTCCTCGAGCCCCAGCAGCTTGGCCGCCGCCGCCGCCGCCCCGATGGCCCCGATGGTGCCGGTCGAGTGGAAGCCCTTCACGTAGTGGTCGGGCTTGATGGCCTCGGCCACCTTGCACTCCACCTCGAAGCCGACGGCGAAGGCGGTCAGCAGCTCCTGGCCGGTCGAGCCCATCGCCTCGGCCATGGCGAGCGAGGCCGCCAGCACCGGGGAGGTGGGGTGGGTCAGGAGGCCGTAGACGCGGTCGGGGTAGCTGCTCAGCTGGGTGTCGTCGTAGTCCATCGCGTGGGCCGCGACACCGTTCACGAGGGCGGCCAGGTGGGCGGGGACCGTCAGGTCGGTGCCCACCACCAGCGCCTCGGGCTCCCCGCCCAGCTCGCGGACGTACTTCTGGAGGATGCGCCCGCTCGCCTCGGTCGAGCCCGCCACCATGAGGCCGATCCCGTCCACGAAGCAGCGGCGGGAGATGGCCCTCACCTCCTCGGGGATGCCCTCGTAGCCCGTCTCCAGCACGAACTGGACGACGGCGTCCGTCAACGCGCTCTCTGGTTTTGCCATGACCTCACCTTTCAGGTTGCCGAAGGAGGCCCCGGGGGCCCGCTCAGCGGGACGGCGCGGCGGGCTCCCCCGGGGGAGCGGGCCGCAAGGGGGCCGGCAAGGGCCGATTGCAAAAATAACGCGAAAGTGCGGGAAAACTCCCCGGGTTGCCGCAAATGCCGCTCAGGGCCAGCAGAAAGAGCCCGGCGAGGGCCAAGGCCCCCGCCAGCCAGATGAGCCCCCGGACCATTTTTCCCCCGTGGCGCAGAAAAAAAGCGGGCCGACCTTCCCGGCGGCCCGCGAGCCAACAACCCGGGGGGGAATGGCAGGGGCCGGACCTCGGCACCTCCCACGCACCCAAAGGCACTCGACAACAGGAAAAACCTAGCAGAAACCTCCCCCAGGGGCAAGATAAAAGCCTCCGGGGTTTGCACGGGGGCGCGGTTCGTGAAATAATTCACCTGTGCTGGGAGGGGCCCGCGGAGCCCGCCGCCTCGCAGCGCGGCCAGCCAGCGGCCCGGGGAAGAAGAAGGCCGGAGCTTGTGAAAAATTTATCAAGCTCCCCCGCCGCGGCCCATCGCCGATCGCCCGCCCCCGGGCGGGCCCCGTTCTCGCGAGGAGCGCCCGTATGTTCGACCGCGTGGTGGAGGCGGGGGACATCCTTCCCGCAACCGAGGCCATCGAGATGATGGATCAGGTGGACCTCGGCCCGACGATCGACATCCCCGAGATCCCGGCCGGGGCGGACCCGGCGAACATCACCGGGGAGGAGCGGCGCTTCCTCCAGGGCGAGATCCGCCGCCTGAAGGCCGAGCGCAACGCCCTCGTCCTCGCCCACAACTACGTGCCCGCCGACATCCAGGACGTCGCGGACGCCGTGGGCGACTCGCTCTACCTCGCGCAGCGGGGCGCGGACTCGGACGCGGACGTGCTCGCCGAGCCCTCCGTCCTCTTCATGAACCAGATCCTCGCCGCCATGAAGAAGCCCCACCAGAAGGTGCTCGCCCCCCACCTCGGGGCGCTCTGCTCCCTGGCCGCCCACGCCGACGTGGAGAAGGTGCGCGCCTGGAAGGAGGAGCACCCGGACGGCCTCGTCATCAGCTACGTCAACACCTACATCGAGGTGAAGGCCGAGAGCGACTACTGCTGCGCCTCGGCCAACGCGGGCAAGGTGCTCCTCCACGCGCTGGAGCACTCGCGCCCGGAGCAGCCCATCCTCTTCCTGCCGGACCTCTTCCTGGGCTTCTACGCCGCGCGCCTGATGGAGCGGCGGGGCCAGCCCCTCGGCCGGCTCTGGCTCATGATGGGCGCCTGCCACGTGCACGAGCGCATCCGGCCCGCCCACGTCGAGGAGCAGCGCCGCCTCCACCCCGGCGCCCTCACCGTCGTCCACCCCGAGTGCGGCTGCACGAGCGCCTGCATGCGCCAGGTGCGGGAGGGCGTGGTGCCCGAGACCATGCTCCAGTTCCGCTCCACCCAGGGCATGGTGGCGCTCATCAAGGAGGTGCCCCAGAAGGAGGTCATCGTGGCCACCGAGGTGGGGAACCTCCACCCCATGCACAAGGCCGTGCCGGAGAAGACCCTCATCCCCGCCAGCCGCGAGGCGCTCTGCGCCTACATGAAGCAGAACACCCTCGCCAACCTCTACCTCTCGCTCCGGGACATGGTCCACGAGATCACCGTGGACCCCGAGCTCGCCCGGCGGGCGCGCATCCCCATCGAGCGGATGCTCCGGATCCTCTGACCCCCCGCGCGAGGGCACAAGGGAAGCGAGGGGGAAACCCGCATGGACCTGCGCGCCCAAATCCGCGGCTGGCTGATCGAGGATCTGGGGGGAGGGCCCTTCCCCTTCGAGGCCGCCCGGGACCCCTGGTGCGAGGCCCACATCAAAGCGAAATCAGCGGCCGTCCTCTGCGGCGCGCCCTACGTCCTGACGATCCTCGAAGAGACCCAAAGCCTCCTCGCCCTGGGCCCCGCGAAAGCCCCCGAGATCGAATGGGGGTATGAGGAGGGCGCCCGCGTCCCCGCCGGGGCCGCCGCCGCCCGCGCGCGCGGCCACGCCCAGACCCTCCTCAAGGCCGAACGCACCCTCCTCAACTTCCTCTCCCGCCTCTCGGAGATCGCCACCCACACCGCGGAGGTGCTGGGCTCGATCGGCGACCTGCCCGCGGGCTTCGGCGGAATCCTCGACACCCGCAAGAACACCCCGGGGCTGCGCCACTTCGAGAAGTACGCCGTCCGCGTGGGCGGCGCCAAGAACCACCGGCTCGGCTTCTTCGACGGGGACCTGATCAAGGACAACGACATCGCCGCCGCCGGGGGCATCCGCCCCGCCATCGACCGCGCCTGGGGCCTCCGCTACATGGCCGAAATCCAGATCGAGGTGCAGAACATGAAGGAACTGGAGGAGGTCATCGCCGACGGGCGGGTGCACATGATCCTCCTCGACAACATGGACCTCCCGGCCCTCCGCCAAGCCGTCGCCCGCGCCCGCCAGGCCAAGGCCGCCTCCAAGACCGGCAAGCCCTATTCGCTGGAAGCCTCCGGCATCGGGGGAGGGGACTTCCGGGCCATCGCCCAAGCGGGCGTGGACTTCATCTCCACCTCCCGCCTCGTCCGCGCCGCCCCGCCCCTCGACTTCAACATGAAGATCGTGCGGGTGGGGTGAGCCCAAAGGTCCAACTTGAGGTCACAAATTGTGACCTCAAGTTTGCAACTACAATGTTTTTAATAAATTGTGATGGCGAGGTTTGGTGATGACACCTGATATACTTCGAAAGCTGGAGGTGGAGCTTGAAGCTGGCATCGCGACCGAAGTTCAGGTTGTCTACTTGCTGGCGGGCATTAGGAAACTCATCGAGCGAGACAAACTAGAAGACCGGTACGCAGATCTCAAGTTCCACTGCGATTGGGCACTTCATTCCAGAATGGACCGGGCGGCGGCGAAGGCTATCTTAAAACTGTTCGACGCTGCGTATCCTCACTTTCGCGGAAACGTGAAGGTGCATGATTTGCCCGCGCCGCTTGGGTCTAAAATTGATCGTATCTTCCAAATGCGCTCTTTTAAGGAAGAGCTTTCGAAGTTCCTAGCAGCTTACGGTCTTCCACCTTTAACGCAGCATCGCCCAGACGGATGGACTCACTTTCTTCATCTTTACGGCAAGGTGATTGAGGATATTCCCCTAGTGGTCTCCGTGCCCGCTGCACAACGGGGACCAAAGCATATCTCTCATGTGACCGTTAACTGCGAGACGGCGCGAGAGACAGTCAAACATGCCACTGGAGAAGAAATCTTATTTAAGGTAACGTGGACCATGCACGACAAGAATGGTCAATGGGGCGCTATTTTTGTTATCAACTCCTTTTCGGACAACTCCATTAGTTCGTTGGAGAAGGGCACGCCATGAAGCTTCAGGTGGTGATTCACGAGGCCGAGGAGGGCGGCTACTGGGCCGAGGTCCCGGCCATCCCGGGCTGCGCGACCCAGGGCGAGACCTTCGAGGAGCTTCTCCAGAACCTCTACGAGGCGGTGGAGGGGTGCCTCTCGGCGCCCGTCAAGGACGTCCAGGTGACCGGGAAGGACCGCATTCTGGAGATCGCGGTGTGAAACTCCTGTCTGGCAAGGAATTTGCCAGACTTTTGGAACAGCACGGCTGGAACCTCCTCCGCATCAAGGGAAGCCATCACGTCTACGGCAAGGCTGGCAGCGTCGTCCGCCTCTCCGTCCCCATCCACGGCAACCAGCCCATCAAGATCGGCCTTCTGAATCATTTGCTGAAGATGGCGGCACTGCACGAAGAAGATATGTAGTCTCCCGCCTCGTCCGCGCCGCGCCCCCCCTCGACTTCAACATGAAGATCGTGAAGGTGGGGTGAGTTGATTCTTGCCTGTACTGATGCAAAATAGGCCATGCTTTCTCTCCTCCCAGCCCTCCTCCTCCTCGCCGCCCCCGCGCTCGCCCAAGAGTCCCAGGAGTGGGTGCAGTA
>JACPCT010000183.1 GCA_016184445.1 Candidatus Tectimicrobiota bacterium
AGGACGGCGGGCGCCGTGGGGTTCACCGAGGGCTCCGCCACCCCCTTCACCCCGAAGGGCCCGCGCGGCTCCAGGGCCTCGACGATGAGGGAGGTGAAGTCGCCTGGCATGTCCGCCGAGGTCGGGATGAGGTAGTCCCGGAAGCCGGGGTTCAGCACCCGGCCCCCGCCCATCTGGATGAGCTCCATCGTCCCCAGGCCGAAGCCCATGCTGGCCCCGCCCTCGATTTGCCCCTCCACGTTCATCGGGTTGATGGCCCGGCCCACGTCGTGCGCCGCCACGAGGCGGAGGACACGGTACTCCCCCGTCTCCGCGTCCACCTCCACCTCGGCGCACTGGGTGGCGAAGACGTAGCACTCGAAGGCCTTGCCCTGGTGGTTCGCCTTGTTCACCCCCATGTCCTTGGAGTGGTGGAGGCCCTCGGCGAGGAGGATATCCCCTGCCTTATAAGAGTTCTGGGCGATCTCGGCGAGGCGCTTCTTGCGCTCGGGGGCCGAGGCGACGAAGACCTCCCCGTCCGCGATCTGGAGGTCCTCCGGGGCCGCCTCGAGCGCCGCGGCGGCCCTCGCAAGGAGCTTCTCCTTCACCCGGGCCACCGCCTTCTTCACCCCGAGGCCGCCCACGTGGGCCACCCGGCTCCCGGTCGAGCCCGGGTCGAAGGGGGCGATCGCGGTGTCGCCGTTGATGAGCTGGACGTGCTCGAAGGGGACGCCCAGCTCCTCCGCCGCGATCTGGCGCAGGATGACGTTCGCCCCCTGGCCCACGTCCACGATGCCCGTGATGACGGTGAGGGTCGCGTCCGCGTTCACCCGGGCGAAGGCCGCGGCGGGCGTGGCCTGGCCGAAGCCGGCGACGGGGTAGATCATGGCCGCCATCCCGCGCCCGCGGCGGTAGCGGCCCAAGCGCCTGCCCCGCCCGATCCCGTCCCAGCCGATGGCGGCGGCCGCGCGGTCCATGGTCTCGGCCAGGCCGCAGCTGGTGATGGCATCCCCGCTGTGGGCGGGGTCCCCCGTCTTCATGGCGTTGCGGCGCCGCAGCTCCATCGGCTCGATGCCCAGCCTGCGCGCGATGAGGTCCATGTGCCGCTCGCAGGCGAAGGTGGTCTGGGTGGCCCCGAAGCCCCGGACCGCCCCGGCGAAGCCGTTGTTGGTGTAGGCGAGGCGGAAATCCGATCGGACGTTCGGGATGACGTAGGGCCCGGGCGCCATGAGCGCCCCCTTGGCTCCCACCCCGGTGCCCGCGGCGCAGTAGGCCCCGCCGTCCAGCAGGCAGCGGACGTGGACCGCCGTGATCCTGCCCTCCCGCGTCAGGCCGGTCTTGAAGTCCATGGTGAAGGCGTGCCGGACGGTGGAAACGGTGAACTCCTCCTCCCGGGTCATGCGGAAGGTGACGGGCCGGCGGGTCTTGATGGCGCAGAGGGAGGCGAGGGATTCGAGCATGATCTCGTGCTTGCCGCCGAAGGCGCCGCCCGAGACGCAGCTCACCACCCGCACCCGCGAGAGGGGGAGCTTGAGCACCCGGGCGAGGTCGGCCTGGATGCGGAAGGGGGTCTGGGAGGAGACGTAGACGTTGAGCCTCCCCGCCGGGTCCACCTCGGCCAGGGTGAGGTGGGGCTCGATGGCGGCGTGCTCCTGGGGGCCCGTGCGGTAGCGCGCCTCGACGATGACCTCCGCCTCGGCGAAGCCCCTCTCGATGTCCCCCCGGATGACGGAGCCCTGGGCCACCAGGTTCCCGGTGGGGTGGGACTCGTGCACCAGGGGGCTCTCCGGGCGCAGGGCCTCCTCCGGGTCGGTGACGGCGGGCAGGTCCTCGTACCGGACCCGGACGAGGCGGGCGGCGGCCTCGGCGGCCTCCCAGCTCGTGGCGCACAGCGCCGCGACCGGGTCGCCCTCGTAGCGCACCTTCACCCCGCAGAGGACGGGCTGATCGGGGAGCACCAGGCCGTAGGAGTTGACGGGCACGTCCGCCGCCGTCAGGACGCAGGCGACGCCGGGGGCCTTGGCGGCGCGGCTCGCGTCCACGCGGAGGATGCGGGCGTGGGGGCGGCCCGAACGGACGACCGCCCCGTAGAGCATCCCGGGCCGCTGGAGGTCTTCCACGAACCGGCTGAGCCCCGCCACCATCTCGGGGCCGTCCTCGCGCGGGTAGCTCTTGCCGAGGGACCGGAGGGGGCGCTCGCCCATCCCGCACGTCCTTTCCGGAGAATGGCCCAAGCGGGGCGGCCAGGCCCGCCGAGTCGCATTGCCGATGGAGCGGATAGACCTTATCCGAGTCGCAAAAGGGGCGCAAGCAAAGCGGACCCTGGGCTCTTTTGTCCGAGGAGAGGCGCCGGAACCAGCGCGAAATTTGGGTAAGGGCTTCCCCGCTTGGCGGAAGTACATTTCGCCTTGGCGGCCCTCCGCGCGGGGGCGGGTCCGCGGGGACGAGTTTGAAACCCGCCCCTACGGGTGGGTGAGAGGGACGGAGGAAGGGAGCAGGGGCGAGGCATGCCTCACCCCTAGCGGGGTAAAGGAGAAAATGAAAGTTCTACCGTTTTCCAGCGATATCCAGCGAAAAAAGTGGAGTGGCCGCACAGGGTGTGCCTGGACTCTCTTCATTTCCAGCGATTTCCGGGATATTTCGGGATATTCCGGCCGTAAAAAACACTCACCCGGCCCGGGCGCCCAGCCGCTCCCCCAGGGGCAGCAGGGGCATGACCTCGCGGGCGAAGCGCTCCATCTCCTCCAGCATGGGGTGGAACTGGAGGAGGAAGAGGCCCACCCCGGCCCGGTGGAATTCCAGGATGCGGGAGGCCAAGGTGGCCGGGCTCCCGACCAGGCCGGCCGCCGTGCCCCCGTTTGTCCCCACCCGGTCGGCCTGGACGCTCGTCCCGCGGTGCCGGGCCTCCCGGTCCACCCCGGTGATGACGGCGGCCGGCCCGAGGAGGGAGCACAGGCGCTCGTGCTCCCGGCGGGCGGCCTCGTCCGTCTCCCGGCAGATGGCGAAGGTGCTCATGCCGAAGCCCACGCCGCGCCTGCAGGCCGCGGCCTCCGCCCGGACGGCGTCCATGAGGGCGCGGGCGTCCTCGAGCGGCCGCCCGTTGAAGAGGAAGACGTCCGCCGCCCTGGCCGCGAGGCGCACGGCGGCCTCCGATTCCCCGCCGAAGTAGAACGTGGGCCAGGGCTTCCGGATGGGCTTGGGGGCGCAGACGCCGTCCCGGATGCGGAAGAACTCGCCCTCGAAGGCGAAGTGGTCCTCGGTCCAGAACTTGCGGAGGACCTCCATCGCCTCGGCGGAGAGGTCGTAGCGGCGGTCGTGGGGCGGGAAGGGGATGCCCGCCATGTCGTGCTCGTGCTGCCACCAGCCCGAGACGATGTTGATGGCGAAGCGGCCCCCGCTGATGCGGTCGATGTTGGCCCCCATCTGGGCGGCGAGCGCCGGATGGCGGTAGGCGCTGCGGCTGGCGACGATGAGCTCGATCCGGCGGGTCAGGGGGGCCAGGGCCGCCGCCGTGATCCAGGCCTCGAGGATGGGGGCGCCGGGGCCCTTGATGGAGTTGAGGCTCCGATCCAGCAGCAGGGTGCTCTCGAAGCCCAGCTCCTCGGCGCGCTGGATGTAGCGGAGGTTGTGCTCGAAGGTGGCCTCGCGGACGGCCTCGGGCGGCTCCTGCTGCACGAGGAAGGTGCCCCAGACGGGGGCCCAGACGCCCAGACGCAAGGCCATCGTCCCCTCCTCCCGGCGCGGGGGCTAGCGCATGTCTTTCTTCTGGAAGGCGATGCGCCCGCCGGGGGGCTCGACCACGAGGTGGAGGGCCTCGGCCACCCGGCCCGAGAGGTTCCACATGCCGCAGACGAAGGTGAGCTCCACGATCTGGCGCGTGGTGAAGTGCTTCTTCATCTCCTCGAAGGCGAAGTCGTTCTGCTTCGCGGTGAGGCGGGTCACCTCGTCCGCCCAGCGGATGACCGCCTTCTCCTTGCCGCTGAAGAGGGGGCTGTCCTTCCACCCGTCCCCGTCGAGGAGGTCAATCTGATCCGCCGTGAGGCCCAGAGCCCGACCGAGCTCTACGTTGTGCCCCACTCAGTTGTTGCATTGGGTGAGGAGGGCCGTCTTGACGATGACGAGCTCCATGATGCGGATGTAGTCGGGGTCGGTCTTGAGCCGGTCGGTCCTGAGCTTCTGGTCGAGCAGCATCCAGGCCTCGACCAGGACCGGGGCGTGGCCGAGCATCTGAAAGTAGCGCGGCACCGTGCCCCACATCTCGAACGCCCACTGGTAGCTGGGCGCCAGCTCCTCCCGGATGTCCGCCGGGATGTCGCCCGGAGGGACGAAGGGCACCCGGGGCACCGGGCACGCCATCATCTCCTCGGTCACGCCCATCCCGGGCGCGAGGCTCGTCTTCCCGTCCACCGCCATGATCCATCCCCTCCCTTCTCGATGAAACCAAGCCGCCTAGGCTCCGTTGCCCGCAGCGGCGAGAGCTTTCCGCAGATGATGGGGCCCGACCGGGATGGAGAAGAACGGCACCCCGGCCGCGTCCTGGATCGCGTTCACGATGGCCGCGGCCGTGGCCACGATGGGGGGCTCCCCCACCCCTCTCATGCCCAAGGGCGTCCCTTCAGCGGGATTGTCGAAGAGGATGGCCTTGAGCTCCGGCATGTCCATGCTGGTCGGGAGGAGATACTCGTGGAGGCTCTCCCCGCCGAGCCGCCCGTCCGGATGCCGGAACTGCTCCTCCATGAGGGCGAGGCCCATGCCCTGGACCATCGCCCCCTCGATCTGGCCTTCGACCGAGAGCGGGTTGATGGCGAAGCCCACGTCCTGGACGCAGACGAGGCGGAGCACCCGCACCTCGCCCAGCTCCGGGCGGACCGCCACCTCGGCCACCTGGGCGATGTAGATCGGGCACGCCGGAGGCTTGGGGCTTGCCCCCTGGCCGATGAGGAAACCCACGATCTCGGGGGCGGCCTTCGCCACCTGCGCGAGCGTGAGGGAACGCTCCGGCGCCGAGGCGACCTTCACCTTCCCGTCCTCGAGGACCAAATCCCCGGGCGCGGCCTCGAGCTTGGCGCCCGCGACGTCCAGGATCTTCTTTCGCAAGTCACGAACCGCGCTCAGCACCGCCGCGCCCACCGAGCGCGTCGCCTTGCTTCCCGAGGCGGCGGTGGACTCGGGGACGGTGTCCGTGTCGCCCGTCGTGTAGCGGACGTTGTCCAGCCGGACGCCCAGCGACTCGGCGGCGAGCTGGCAGAGGGAGGTGCTGGCCCCCGTCAGGTTCACCGTGCCCGACATCACTTGGAGGGAGCCGTCCCCGTTCAGGCGGACGGAGCAGCTCGACGCCTCGCCCGGCCCGTGCCAGAAGCCGCAGGCGATGCCCCGGCCGTACCGCCAGCCCTCCTCCTCCGGGAGGTCCGCCCGGCGGGGGACGGGCTGGCCCCAGCGGCCCTCGGCCGCCGCCCGCTCCATCACCTTCTGCATGGAGCCGTCCTGGTGGGTCCCCGCGAGGGACTTGTCCCCGGGGCGCAGCGCGTTCAGGCGCCGGAACTCCAGGGGATCGATGCCGAGCTCCCGGGCGATGATGTCGGTGTGGACCTCGGTGGCGAAGTGGTACTGCGGCCCGCTGGGGGCGCGGACCGGCCCCGCCACCGGGGCGTTGGTGTACACCGTGCAGGCCTTCACCCGGACGTCGGGGATGCGGTAGACGGACGAGGCCATGCCCATCTTGCTGCTGCACTGGAACGGCGCGCCCCGCCCGTAGGCGCCGTGCTCCATGGTGACGTCCAGCTCGCGCGCGACCATCGTGCCGTCCCGCTTCACGCCGGTCTTGATGGTGAAGACGTGGGGGTGGCGCGGGTTGACCCCCCTGTGGTCCTCCTCGCGCGACATCTCCATGCGGACGGCCTGGCCGGTCCGGAGGGCCAGGAGGGCCGCGATGTGCTCGAAGGTGCTCTTGAGCTTGGAGCCGAAGCCGCCGCCGATCTCGGTCGGGATGACGCGCACCTTCGTCGCCGGCAGGCCGAGCGCCTCCGCCACGTCGGCGCGGATGGCCCAGGCATCCTGGGTGGTGGTCCAGATGGTCACTTTCCCATCGGCGCCGGCTTCCGCGGTGCAGGCGTGGGGCTCGATGTAGCCGGCGTGGGCGTGGGGGGTGAGGAAGGTGTGCTCGAAAACCCTGTCGGCCCGGGCGAAACCGGAGTCGGGGCTCCCGATGGTCTTCTCGAAGCGCGCGAGGACGTTCCCCTCGCCGCCGGGGCCCAGCTTGAGCTGCTTCCAGTCCTCGTGCAGGAGGAGGGTCCTCCCCTCCCGGCTCGCGATGGGGTCCACGACGGGCGCGAGGGGCGCGTAGCGGACCCGGACGGCCTCCAGCGCCGCCTGCGCCGCCTCGAGCGTCTCGGCCGCGACGGCGGCGACAGGCTCGCCCACGTAGCGCACGCAGCCGTCCTTGGCGAGCCAGCTCTGGTCCTTGATGTCCCCCCCGAAGCGGATGCCGGGGCACTCCTCGCGCGTGAGCACATAGCGCACGCCGGGAATCCGGCGCGCCCGCGAGGCGTCCACCGAGAGCACGCGCGCGAAGGCATGGGGGCTCCCCAGGACGCGCCCCACCAGCGCCCGGGCCACGGGCACGTCGGCCCCGAAGCAGGCCGTGCCGGCCGCCTTGTCGGGCGTGTCGATCCTTGTAAGGGCTTTCCCCGCCACCCGGTAGTCCGCCATCTCCACCTCCGTCGTGTGATCGGCGCCCGCCGGAACGCAGGAGGGGAACCGACGGCCGTCCTCGGAAAACTGGAGCCTATTTTGGGGTCCGCGCGTCCGGGGGTCAAGAAAGCGGCCGGCCCGGGTACCGGGGGCCTAGAGGGGCCACCTCTCCAGGCGGTAGGCCTGCTCCCAGAACATCCACTCGTAGCGGCTGGAGAGGAGGAAGGCATCGAGAGCCTGGGCGCGCTCCAGGCTCCCCAGGGAGGGGCCCAGGCGGTCGGCCAGGGCGAGCTGGACCTCGACGAGACCGCCGTAGCCCTCCCCCGCGTAGACCGAGATCCACTCGGCGCAGAGGGGGTTTTCGGGGAGCCGCCCGGCCAGCCGGAGGCCCACCTCGCGGTAGATCCAGTAGCAGGGCAGCACCGCCGCCAGCCCCACGGCGAGGCTCCCGGCCCGGCAGGTGGCCAGAAGGTGGCGGGTGTAGGCCACGGTGACGGGGCCGGGG
>JACPCT010000458.1 GCA_016184445.1 Candidatus Tectimicrobiota bacterium
GAGATGTCGGCCGCCGCCGCCACCGCGCGCACGCCCTCGGCCTCGGCCTCCCGGCACACCGCGGCCGCCAGCTCGGCCGAGCGGCCCTTGCCCTCCCGGTGGTTGATGACGAGGTGGGCCCCGGCGCGCGCGAGGCGGCGCGCCACCGCGGCTCCGATGCCCCGCGAGCCGCCCGTGATCAGGGCCACCTTGTCGCGAAAATACGCTTCCGGCATCGCCTGGGAACCACCCGGGAAAATGCGGGCCCGCGCAGGGCCAAGCCCCCGGGGCGGAGAGGAGGAACGGCCCCCGCCCGGGCCGGAGAGGCGCTCCGGCCGGGGGATGGCCGTCTATATAGCCGATCCGGGCGCCCTCATCAAACCCGCCCCCGCGGAACTTTGTTGAACCGGCCCCGGGCGGGACGTACAATGATCCCACGCCCCGGCGCGGGCCCGCCGCCCCCTCCCGAGGATGGGCCATGGAGCACATGCACATCAAGGAGCTGCCCGCCCTGCGCAGCCCCACCCTCCTGATGGCCTTCGCCGGCTGGAGCGACGCCAGCAGCGCGGCGACGACGGCGGCGAGCTTCATCGCCCAGGAGGTTGGGGGCCACCGCTTCGCCCACATCGATTCGGACATCTTCTACAACTTCCAGGACATGCGCCCGCTGGTCACCCTCGACGAGCGGGGCATGCGGAAGATCACCTGGCCCTCCAACGCCTTCTACGCCTGCCGCACGCCCAACCTCGACCACGACCTGGTGGTCTTCCTCGGGGTGGAGCCGCACCTGCAGTGGAAGCGCTTCACCCAGATCGTCCTTCACATGGCGCGCCGGCTCGACGTCCGCATCGCGGTGACGCTGGGGGCGCTCCTGGCGGACGTCCACCACGGCGCCAAGGTGCGGATCACGGGCTCCTCGACCAACGCCGAGCTGGGGGCGCGGCTGGGCCTGCGGGCCTCGCGGTACGAGGGCCCGACCGGGATCGTCGGGATCCTGAATAACCTCTTCCGGGACGAGAACCTGCCCGCGGTGAGCGTGTGGGCGAACACCCCGCACTACGTCAACGTCTCCCCCAACCCCAAGGCGGCCCTGGCCCTCATCGAGCGGATGTCGGACTTCCTCTCGCTCGCCTTCGACGTCTCCGGCCTCGTGGCGGGGGCGCGGGAGTTCGAGGAGAAGGTGGACCAGGCCCTGGCCTCCAACCAGGCCGTGCGCGACTATGTCGAGCAGCTGCGGCTGCGCAGCGGCGAGGAGGAGGAGCGCGGCGAGCTGCCCTCGGGCGAGGAGCTGGCCCGGGAGCTGGAGCGGTACCTGCGCGAGCGCCGCCGGAACGGGGAAGGGCCCCCGGCGGGAGGAGCCCCGGGAGGGAAGGATTAGATTTCACCACCCCCCATCGCGCCCGTCTTTCGGGTCCCCAGGCGGCGAGCCGCCTGGGTGGAGCGCTCCCTCCCCCCTCAAGGGGGGCGGATTTTTCCTTCCCCCCTGTTCTGTTGGGTCCCCAAACCGGCCTGCCGGTTTGGGGGGAGGGGGGGAGGTGTTGGGGGGGTGGTTTCTTTAGGCCGGGGGGGCGGGGGCTTGGCGCCTGCGGGCGGCCGCCTGGACGAGCTCCTTCAGCGCCACCGTGTCGACGGGCTTCTGGACGCAATGGGCCACCCCCATCTGGAGAAGGCGGCCCCGCAGCTCCGTCTCCCCCATCCCCAGGATGGCGATGACGATGATCGCCGCGCCGCCGCCCGGGCCGCCCGCCTTGATCTGGCGGCACACCTCGGCCCCGTCCATCCCGGCGAGCGCGAGGTCGAGGATCACCACCTCCGGCCTCTCGCCCGCGTACAGAACTCCGGCCCGGAAGGCGTCCTGGGCGATGTGAATCTCGTAGGAGGCGTCCCCCCCCTGCAAGACGTCGCGGATGAGGTGGTTCGCCTCCTCCTCGCCCCCGATGAGGAGAATCCTGGGGGGGCCCTCCAGCCGCTCGGCGAGGCGCTGGGGCATGTTCCGCGACTCAAGGAAGGCGGCTAGGTCCTCCCGGCGCACCCGGCGGTGCCCCCCGGCCGTCCGGTAGGCGGCGAGCCACCCCTTGTCGATCCAGTTCTGGATGGTCACGGGGGTGACGTCGCAGATATGGGCGACCTCGAAGGTGGTGAACGCTTTCTTCGCCAGCAGCTTGCTTTCTTCCACCGGCCGTTCCGCCCCAGGTTCACGGAAAGAGAGAGATAAAAGCCAGACCACAAATAATCAAAGAAATTCTACACGATTTTTGCATTTTTCACAATATTTCAAGTAGCGGGCATGTATCGGATTCCCAGCGTGGGGCGGTTTTGCAAACACATTGATTTTAAATCATCTCTGGCTACCACTGTCCCATCTGGCCAGGGGGAAGCGGGTGGCCCCCCCGGGGGGGCGGAAAGGCGGGACGGGTGCGCGCGGTGGTGCAACGGGTCGGGCGGTGCAGCGTCCGGGTGGAGGGGGAGACCGTCGGGGAGATCGGCCCCGGGGTGCTCACCCTGCTCGGGGTGGGCGCCGGGGACGGGGAGGCGGACGCCCGCGCCCTGGCCGAGAAGACGGTGAACCTCCGCATCTTCCCGGACGAAGAGGGCAAGCTGAACCTTTCCCTCCTCGACGCGGGCGGGGCCATGCTCGTCGTGAGCCAATTCACCCTCCTGGGCGACTGCCGCAAGGGCCGACGGCCCTCCTTCGCCGCGGCGGCCCCAGCCGGGCTGGCCGAGAGGCTCTACGAGCGCTTCATCGAGGAGGT
>JACPCT010000184.1 GCA_016184445.1 Candidatus Tectimicrobiota bacterium
CCGCTCACCCGCGCTCGCAGTACACGGGAGACTACATATCCATGGCCACCGCGACGAAAAAGAAGAAGGCTGCGGGCGCCCCGAAAAAGGCCCCGAAGCGGACCCCGGGGCGCGCCGCCCCCTACACGCCACCGCCGAAGCTGCCCATCTCCTTCCGTGTCAACGGGAGCGAGGTCCGCGCGGAGGCCGCGGCCCACACCTCGCTGCTCTACCTGCTGCGCGACCTGGGCTTCACCGAGGTCAAGAACGGCTGTGAGGCGGGCGACTGCGGCGCTTGCACCATCCTGCTGGACGGCGCGGCCGTGAACGCCTGCTGCGTCCTGGGCGTGCAGGCCGACGGCCGCGAGATCACGACGGTCAAGGGCATCGGGACGGTGGAGAACCTCCATCCCATCCAGCGCAAGTTCATCGAGCACGGGGCCATCCAGTGCGGCTTCTGCACGCCCGGCATGATCGTGGCCGCCTACGAGCTCCTCGAGAAGAAGCCGCACCCCTCGCGCGAGGAGATCAAGGCGGGCATCGCGGGCAACCTCTGCCGCTGCACGGGGTACGTCAAGATCATCGACGCCATCGAGGCCGCCGCCGGCGAGATGGCCCCCTCCAAGGGAAGGAAGTCGTGACCTCAAGCCAAGCGGGCGCCGCCAGGCGCAAGAAGTCCGAGGCGGATTTCACCTCGGTCGAGACGGTGCAGGAGACCCTCAGGAGCCAGGAGTACATCGCCGACCGGACGCTGGCCACGACCCTCTTCCTCGCCATCAAGCTGGAGAAGCCCCTCTTCCTCGAGGGCGAGGCGGGCGTGGGCAAGACGGAGCTGGCCAAGGTCCTGGCCGGCGCGCTCGACACCGAGCTCATCCGCCTCCAGTGCTACGAGGGCCTGGACTCGAACTCGGCCCTCTACGAGTGGAACTACGCCAAGCAGCTCCTCCACATCAAGATGGAGGAGGGCAACCAGGGCGACGCCAAGAAGATCGAGCGCGACATCTTCAGCGCCGACTACCTGATCGAGCGCCCCCTGCTGCGGGCCCTCGTCCGCTCGAAGGAGCGGCCGGCCGTCCTGCTCATCGACGAGATCGACCGCTCGGACGAGGAGTTCGAGGCGTTCCTGCTCGAGATCCTCTCCGACTTCCAGATCACCATCCCCGAGATGGGCACCATCAAGGCCGGGCGCCGGCCCGTCGTCGTCCTCACGAGCAACCGCACCCGCGAGATCCACGACGCCCTCAAGCGCCGCTGCCTCTACCTGTGGGTGGACTACCCCTCCTTCGAGAAGGAGGTGGAGATCATCCTCACCAAGGTCCCCGGCGCCCCGCGGCGGCTGGCCGAGCAGATCACCCGCTTCATGGGCCAGGCGCGCACGATGGACTTCTACAAGCGCCCCGGCGTCGCCGAGACGCTCGACTGGGCCCAGGCCCTCCTGGCCCTCCACCGCGAGGAGCTCGACCCGCAGTCCGTCCG
Organism: Candidatus Tectimicrobiota bacterium; assembly: GCA_016184445.1. Lineage (GTDB taxonomy): Bacteria > UBA8248 > UBA8248 > UBA8248 > UBA8248 > 2-12-FULL-69-37. The sequence continues at coordinate 1,456 of JACPCT010000184.1, forward strand.
CGAGACCCTGGGCTGCATCCTCAAGTACCAGGACGACATCAAGCGGGTCGAGGAAAACGGCCTGGACCGCCTCGTGGCCACCGCCCATATCTCCCCCGAGGTGTGAGCGCGCGCGGAGCCCTCCCATGGTGATGCGGCCGATCATCGGCGGCACCCTCCCGCAGCGGCGCATACGGACCCCCGGCCGGGGCCTCCAGGGCGAGGTCATCGGCTTCTGCCGCGTGCTCCGGCGGGCGGGCCTGAAGATCACCTCCGGGCGGATCGTCGACCTGTTCCGCAGCTTCGACGTCCTGGACATCACCGACCTCGAGAACCTCTACATCGCCGGCAAGTCGAACCTGGTCTGCAGCCAGGAGGAGCAGGCCCTCTACGACGCCCTCTTCCGCCAGTACTGGTTCGACGAGCGGGCGGGCCAGAGCTCGGCCGACGACTCGGTGGAGCTGGACGCCCCCTTCGGCGACGAGGGCGAGGAGGGCTCCACCCAGGAGGGCGGCAAGCCCTCCGACGAGGGGGACACCGAGGGGGAGGGGAAGGACCAGCCCGGCCTCCCCTCCGACGAGGACAGCGACGCCGGCGCCGAGCCCGGCGAACCCGGCGACGAGGAGGAGGGAATCCCCTCCTACAGCCCGGCCGAGGTGCTCTCGGCCAAGGACTTCTCGACCTTCGAGGCGGACCAGGTGGCCGAGCTCAGGCGCATCATCGCGAAGCTCGTGCCCAAGCTCGCCACCAAGATCAGCCGGCGCAAGCGGCCCGACATGCGCTCCCAGGAGGTAGACCTGCGGCGCAGCGTCAAGCGCAGCATCCGCACCGGGGGCGAGGTCTTGCGCCTCTTCCGCCGCAAGCGGCGCATCCAGAAGACCCAGATCATCCTCCTCTGCGACGTCTCGGGCTCGATGGACAGCTACAGCCAGTTCCTCATCCAGTTCCTCTACAGCCTCCAGAACGAGATCAAGTCGCTGCGCACCTTCGTCTTCAGCACGCGCCTGACCGACGCCACCCCCTACCTCCGCCACAAGGACGTGAGCCACGCGCTCAGGCGGCTCTCCCAGGAGGTGCACGACTGGAGCGGCGGTACCCAGATCGGCAACTGCCTGAAGACGTTCAACTTCGACTACGGCCGAACCATCCTCAACAGCCGTACCATCGTCATCATCATCTCCGACGGCTGGGACCGCGGCGACACCGAGGTCCTCTCCCTGGAGATGGACCGCCTGCGGCGCAAGTGCTACCGCCTCATCTGGCTCAACCCGCTGCTCGGGAGCCCGGGCTACCGGCCGATCGACCGGGGCATGCGCACCGCGCTCCCCTACTGCGACGAGTTCATGTCGGCCCACAACCTCGACAGCCTGGTCGAGATGACGGGCAAGATCGCCCGCATCTGACCCCCTTTCCAAAAACCGCTCCCCGCGCTATATACTCCCGCCCGTCGCGGGTCCCTGCGGGCGCTCCACTGAGGCGGGGTTGCAGGCATGTCCAAGCTGCTGATCTTCACGGCGGACGACGGCTTCGCCGATGCCCTCTGCCGGGCGCTCAGGCGCGAGGGCCACTTCTGCAAGGTAGTGGAGGACGAGGTCGCGGCCCTCCAGGAGCTGCGCGCCCGGGGCCTCTCCCTCGTCCTCTTGGACGACGCCCCGGCCCTGCCCTCGATCAAGAGCCTGCGGGAGTGGACCCCCCTCCCCATCCTCCTCCTGATCGATCCGAGCCGCCTCGCCGGACTGCCGACCCCCCTCGATGCGGACGACACCCTCGTCAAGCCCATCCGCGAGGAGGAGCTCCTCTTCCGGGTGCGGAACCTCTGCGACCGGCGCCCCGCCGCCGAGCCCGGGGCCGAGGGCGGGACGGTCCGGGCCCAGGGTCTCGTCCTGGACGAGGACCGCTACGAGATCCGCCTGGACGGGGGCCTCATCGACCTCACCTTCCGGGAGTTCGAGCTCCTCAAGCACCTGATGCGCAACCCCGGCCGGGTCTTCGACCGCGAGCAGCTCCTGAACCTGGTGTGGGGGGTGGACTACATCGGCGGCCCCCGCACGGTGGACGTCCACATCCGCCGCATCCGGTCGAAGATCGAGACCGGGGGCCGCAGCTTCATCACCACCATCCGCGGCGTGGGCTACAAGTTCACCGGCGAGATGGGCTAGCCTCCGAAGCCTCACCCCGTTGTTCACGGAGCAGGCGCCCGGAAGGAAAGGGAGCCTTCCCCCCCCCTCCCAAGGGGAGAGTCCGAGCCCTGCGTCCGCGAATTTTGCCCCTTGACGTGAACAACGGGTCCGGATCACACAACTGGCCCGGTCGTTTTAACCCGTCCGAAACGCCGGTGTAATTTCCCCGAAACATCCCCTCCATAGCATCCCCCCCGTGGCGGGCGAGGCGGAATCCACCTGTCGTGTCTCGTGGCGTGGCCGACTTCACGGAGGGAGAACAATGCGCAGATCTACCTGGGCGGCCTTGGTTTTCGCCGCGGCGGGGGCCGCCGTGGGGCTGGCCGGAGCGGCATGGGCCCAAGACGCCGCGGCGCTCAAGAAGACCCTGGACGCGCTCCAGGCCACGGCGGGCGACCTGCGGGTCGCCGTCGACACCGTCTGGGTCCTGGTCACGGCGTTCCTGGTCTTCTGGATGAACGCGGGCTTCGCCATGGTCGAGACCGGGCTCTGCCGCTCCAAGAACGCCGTGGCCGTGCTCTACAAGAACTTCGCCGTTTTCGCGGCGTCATCCCTCGCCTTCTGGGCCGTCGGCTTCGCCGTCATGTTCGGGGATGGCACCCCCCTGTTCGGCCTGAAGGGCTGGTTCCTGGGGGGGGCCGACAACAGCCCCGCGATGGGCGACGCCTACAAGGGCGTCTTCTCCTCCCTGAACTGGACGGGGGTGCCCCTCTACGCCAAGTTCTTCTTCCAGCTCGTCTTCGCGGGCACCGCGGCCACCATCGTCTCCGGGTGCGTGGCCGAGCGCATCCACTTCTCGGCGTTCATGATTTTCTCGTTCCTGCTGGTCGGCCTCGTCTACGCCACCGGCGGGCACTGGATCTGGGGCGGAGGCTGGCTGGCCACGATGGGCATGCTGGACTTCGCGGGCTCGACCGTCGTCCACTCGATCGGCGGCTGGGCGGGCCTCGCCGGGATCATCGTCCTGGGGCCCCGCATCGGGAAGTACGGGCCCGACGGGAAGGTGCGGCCCATCCCCGGCCACCAGATGGGCTACGTGGCGCTGGGCGGCCTCATCCTCTGGCTCGGCTGGTTCGGCTTCAACCCGGGCAGCACCATGGCCGCGGCCCCGGCCGACATCGCCCGCATCGCCCTGACCACTAACATGGCGGCGGCGACCGCGCTCATCACATCGAGCGTCACCTCCCGCTTCGCGTTCGGCAAGGCTGACCTCTCGATGAGCGTGAACGGCGCCCTGGCCGGGCTGGTGGCCATCACCGCCCCCTGCGCCTTCGTGACGCCGCTGGCCTCGGTCGTCATCGGCGCCATCGCGGGCGTGGTGGTTTGCTACTCGGTGCCCTTCTTCGACAAGGTCAAGATCGACGACCCGGTCGGCGCCCTCTCCGTCCACCTGGTCGGCGGGATCCTCGGGACCCTGGCGGTGGGCATCTGGGCGAACCCCGAGTTCACCCCCGGCAAGGCGGCCGGCCTGCTGTGGGGCGGGGGCCCGAAGCTCTTCCTCACGCAGCTCACGGGGGTGGTGGCGATCGGGATCCTCGTGTTTATCGGCAGCCTCGTTATGTGGTATATCGTCCGTGCCCTGGTCGGGCTTAGGGTCGGGCCCGAGGCCGAGCTGAGCGGCCTCGACGTGGCCGAGCATGGCATGGAGGCCTACCCGGCCGAATCGCTGGTGCGCTAGAGGGCGGGGGGGGCCTAGCGCCGCCCCCCGGCAGAGCGAGTCCGAGGCCGAGACGAGGGGGTTCCCGCGAGGGGGCCCCCTCGCTTGGCGCTCAAGGGGCCCCGCGGTTCGCCCCAACCCCGTGGCGGAGACCCTCGTGAACGACGCCCCGCAGGACCGGGACAAGGAATTCGTCCTCAACCAGGCGCGCGAGCTGGACGTGCGCTTCATCCGCATGTGGTTCACCGACATCCTGGGCTTCCTCAAGAGCTTCGCCATCACCATCGAGGAGCTCGAGACGGCCCTCTACGAGGGCCACCTCTTCGACGGCTCCGCCATCGAGGGCTTCGCCCGGATCGAGGAGAGCGACATGTTCGCCGTCCCCGACCCCACCACCTTCTGCGTCCTCCCCTGGCGGCCCCGGGACGGGGGCGGCGTGGCCCGGATGTTCTGCGGCATCAACCAGCCCGACGGCTCTCCCTACCCGGGCGACCCGCGCCACGTCCTGCGCCGCACCCTGGAGGCGGCCGCCGCCAAGGGCTACACCTTCTACGTGGGGCTCGAGTTCGAGCACTACTACTTCCAGACGGCCGAGGCGCCCCTCAAGAAGCTCGACCGGGGCACCTACTTCGACCTCACCCCCCTCGACGTGGCCAGCGACATGCGCCGCGACACCGTCCTCACCCTCGAGGCCATGGGCATCGGCGTCGAGTACAGCCACCACGAGGTGGGCCCCAGCCAGCACGAGATCGACCTCCGCTACGGGGACGCCCTCACCATGGCCGACAACGCCATGACCTACCGCCTCGTGGTGAAGGAGGTGGCCATGCGCCACGGCGTCTACGCCACCTTCATGCCCAAGCCCCTGCCCGACGCCAACGGGAGCGGCATGCACACCCACCTCTCCCTCTTCCAGGGGCGGGAGAACCTCTTCCACGACCCCAAGGCGGCGGACGGGCTCTCGAAGGAATGCCTCTCCTTCATCGCCGGTCTCCTGCGGCACGTCCCCGAGACCACCCTCGTCCTCAACCAGTGGGTGAACAGCTACAAGCGCCTCGTGCCCGGCTACGAGGCCCCCGTCTACCTCTCCTGGGCCCACAAGAACAGGAGCGACCTCATCCGCATCCCCACCAACCGCAAGGGGCGCACCCAGGACACCCGGCTCGAGCTGCGCTCGCCCGACCCCGCCTGCAACCCCTACCTGGTCTTCGCTTGCATCCTCGCGGCCGGCATGGAGGGGATCGAGAAGGGCTACCCGGCGGTGCCGCCGGTGGAGGAGAACGTCTTCAAGCTCACCCCCGCCGAGCGCGGGCGGCGGGGCATCCAGGCCCTGCCCGGTGACCTGAACGAGGCCATCAAGCTGGCGGAGGGGAGCGATCTGCTGCGCCGCGTCTTCGGCGAGCCGCTCTTCGGAAAATTCATCGAGAACAAGAAGCTTGAGTGGGAGCGCTACCGCTCCCACGTCACCGACTACGAGCTCACGAGCTACTTGCCGCTGCTCTGAGCCTCTCCCGGCTCCCCCCTACCCGAAGAAGAGCTCCGCCACTTGGTAGAAGTCCCCGCGCAGCTCGTTTACCACCCCGCTCACCTCGCTCAGGGGGATGGTCACGATGTCGAGCCCCCGCAGGGCCACCATCACCCCCCAGACGCCCTTGTGGGCGAGCTCGGCGGCTCGGACCCCCAGCCGCGTGGCCAGCACCCGGTCGAAGGGCACGGGGGAGCCCCCCCGCTGGATGTGGCCGAGGATGACGGCCCGGGTTTCCTTGCCCAGGCGCTTGTGGATCTCCTGGGCGAGCCACTCCCCGACGCCCCCGAGCTGGACGTGGCCGAACTCGTCCACCTCCTTGCTGCGGGTGATG
>JACPCT010000444.1:0-1550 GCA_016184445.1 Candidatus Tectimicrobiota bacterium
TCGAGGTCCGGGGTTAGGGCACGACAGGTATCCGCGGGGGCGGCCGGCCTTCGCCGGCCGAAAGCCGGCTTCGGCCCGCGAAGGCCGGCCGCCCCTGCTCACATCAAGGCCCGGGACTTAGGGCCTCGCTGGTGGCGCCTGGCCGGTCTGCGGTCCGCCCTGGGCCGCGCGCCGGAACACCTGCTCGATGAAGGAGACGACCTCGGGGCTGTCCCACTTGCGGGCCCCGATCACCTTCTCGACGAGCTTGCCCTCGGGGTCCACGAGGAAGCTCTCGGGCACGCCGGTGGTGCGGTAGAGCTTCTTGATCGTCCCCCGCGGGTCGAGGGGGATGGGGAAGGTCAGCTTGAAGCGGTCCACGAACTTGCGGACGGGCTCCGCCCCCAGCGCGTCGATGTCCACGGCCAGGATCTCGAAGGGCTGCCCCTTCTCCTTCATCTTGACGTAGAGGTTCTGGAGGGAGGGCAGCTCCTCGATGCAGGGCGGGCACCAGGTGGCCCAGATGTTCACCAGTACCACCTTGCCCCTGTGGTCCGAGAGCGAGATGGGCGGCCCGGCCAGGGAGGGGAAGGTGAAGTCCGGCGCGGGGGCGCCCAGGGCCACGACGGGCCCCTCGTCCTTCTTCTCGGGCTCCTTCTGGAACCAGGCCGCCAGGCCCCAGAGGGCGGTGACCAGGAGGGGCACCAGGATGAAGGCCAGGGCGATCCGCTTGGCCTTGCGCTCCGCCTGAGGGGCCTCGACCGGCGCCTGGCCTTCGGGGAGATGGGCTTCCTTCCTGGCCCGCGTCATGGCTATCCCCGCTTCTCAGGGAAGGCGGCGGACGGGCTACTGGGCTTCTCGTCCTTGGGGCCGAGCAGCTGCTCGACCAGGGCGCGGGCGGCGGGGCCGTCCCACTCCCGGGCGCCCATCCCCCAGGCGATGATCCGCCCCTCGCGGTCCACCACGTAGGTCGTGGGGAGGGCCCGGACCTGGTAGGCGTTCTTCACGTCGTGGGCCGGGTCCAGCACGATGGGGAAGGAGAGCTTCAGCTTCTCGATGAAGCTCCTCACCTCGTCCAGCTTCCCCTGGTCCAGCGAGACGGCCACGATGTCCAGCCCCCGGCCCTTGTACTCCGCGTAGAGGCGCTCCATGGCGGGCATCTCCCGGACGCAGGGAGGGCACCAGGTCGCCCAGAAGTTCAGGAGGACCACCCTCCCCCGGTGCTGGGCGAGGGAATGGTTCTGGCCCTCCGGGGTGCGGAGGAAGAAGTCCGGCGCCATGGCCCGCCCGCCCTGGGTCATCAGGGACATCTTGGAGAAGGCGTCGAGGGTGGCGGCGGGCGGGGCCTCTCCCCCTCCGAACCGGAAGAGGGAGCGCGCCCGCTCCATGCTCCCGTAGTCCCACATCAGGAACGGGAGCAGCGCCGCCAGAGCCGCCAGGGCGAGCCAGCCCCGCCACCGGTGGCGCCCCGGCCGCCTGGCCCGGAGGCCGTCCACGTTCCCCGCCAGCACCATCTTGGGGTCAAATCCCATCGTTCAGCCGCCTCTCGGCTAGTCGCCGAAATCCTTCAG
>JACPCT010000444.1:1609-3288 GCA_016184445.1 Candidatus Tectimicrobiota bacterium
CCCGCCTCCCGGCGCCGGCGGCCGGCGTCTCCGCCGCCTGCCCCCTGCGCCGCCTCCCCCGGATCGTCCAGGCCCGCACCATCACGATCACCACCCCGAAGCCCCCGAGGAGCCCCGCCAGCGGCAGCAGCCAGGCGGTGAGCAGGAAGCCCTCGGCCGGCGGCTTGGGCAGGACGGAGATTCCGTACACGTCGACGAAGTAGCGGACGATCTGCTCCTTCGTCTCCCCGGCCACGACCTTCCGGCGCACCAGCTCGCGGAGCTGGGCTCCCTCCGCGCTCGGGCAATCGTGCAGGAGCTTGCCCGGGCACACGGGGCTCATGATGGCGCCCGTCACTTCCTCGACGGTGGTCTTGGGCTCGGGGGCGGCCGGGGCCCAGGCAGCGGGGAGGAGGAGCGCGAGAGCCAGGAGGGAGGCCAGGAGGAGACGGGGTTTCATCGCTTTCCCTCGCGCGGCGGGGCCTGCCCGAGCATGCGGCTCAGGCGGGAGCGGCGCTCCCACAGCGTCCACCAATAATACCCGATCCCGGCCAGCGTGACGGCATAGGCGGCGGCGACGTAGCCCATCCTCAGCCCCCCGCTCCCGCCCGGGCGGCCTCGGCCCGGGCCTGGAGGCGCTCCAGGGCGGTCCGCTTCCGGACGAAGTAGAAGAAGATCAGGGTGAAGGCCAGCAGGCAGCTCCAGAGGGCGACGTGCATGGTGGGGGGGAGCTCCCGCATCCCCCCGGAGCGGAGGACCACGGGCCCCGGGTGGAGGGTCCGCCACCAGACCACCGAGAGGTGGGTGATGGGCACGTCCAGGAAGCCCGCGATGCCCAGCACGGCGGCGAAGCGGGCCCGCTGCTCCGGGTCGGTCATGTAGGCCCTGAGCATCAGGTAGCCCACGTAGATGAGCCAAAGGATGAGGGAGGTGGTGAGCCTGGGGTCCCAGGTCCACCACACGCCCCAGATCGGCCGGGCCCAGATGGGGCCGGTGATGAGGACCAGGGTGGCGAAGAGCACTCCCACCTCGGCGCAGGCGTGGGCCCGGACGTCGTCGGCCTCCCCGCGCCAGATGAGGTAGCGGATCGAGAAGATGAAGACCAGGAAAAAGGCGAAGAAGGCGATCCAGGCGGCGGGCACGTGGACGTAGAAGATCCGCTGGGGGGGGCCCTGGAAGCGGTCGGTCCCCGCGATGAAGAGGCCCGCGTAGATTCCAAAAACGAGTGTAGCAACCGAAAGCAAGGCGAGAACGCGATCTAGTCCCCCTTCTTCCCGAACTAAGAGGAAGACGGCGATCAGAGCAACCCCTACGAAGAAAATACCCACGAAGAACTCTACTGTGCTGAAAGTGCCCACAAAAAACGCCACCGGGTTTTTTCTCCCCTCGACCGAGACAGGACCTCAAAAAAATCTGAGGTATTCCAACTCAAGCTGTTGATTTCAATCGGCTATAACAAATTCAAACAGCAGCGCCGATGCTACCACGAATATCACGTCGTACACAACGAGCAGGCGCAGCCAGTCGGCCGCGTCGGCCCAGCCCCGCCCCCCCAGGAAGGCGGCCGTCCCCTTGACCGCCGCGATCAGGACGGGGACCAGGAGGGGGAACATGAGGACGGGCAGGAGCACCTCCCGCGTCCGCGTCCGCACGCTCATGGCGGCGAAGAGCGTCCCCACCGCCGCGATCCCCACCGTGGC
>JACPCT010000185.1 GCA_016184445.1 Candidatus Tectimicrobiota bacterium
CTGTAGGCGAGGGAGGCCTCGAGGACGCCCTCCCTCCCGGCGATGGAGGAGACGTTGACGATGCGCCCGTAGCCCGCTCTTTTCATGGCGGGGGCGGCCTGCTGGGCGCAGAGGTAGGCGCTCTTCAGGTTCCAGTCCACGACGCGGCCCCACTCCGCCTCGGCCAGCTCCTCCAGGGGGTCGGTCCGGGTGAAGCCCCCGGCGCAGTTGACCAGGATGTCGATCCTTCCCCACCGGGCCAGGATCTGGCCGAAGGCCGCTTCGACTTCCTCCCGGCGGGCGGCGTCCGCCTGGAGAAAGAGGGCGTCCGGAGAGGAGCGCCGGACCTGCTCCTGCGCCGCGGCGCCCCGCTCGGGGTTCCGGCCGAGCATGGCGACCCGAGCGCCCTCCTGGGCGAGGCGCTCCGCGGCGGCGAGGCCGATGCCCGCGGTGCCCCCCGAGACGAGAGCGGCCTGCCCTTGGAGGGATGCCCGGCGGTTCACGTCCGCCCTCCCCGGCGCGGCTCGCGCGGATCAAAAACCGGCAGGGCGTTTTCGGGGTTACGCCCCGGCCGGTCTTCTCGAAGAAAGGCCCCGCTCAATCGCGTCGATGAACCTTTGGGCCTCATCCCTGGGGTCCGCGGCGCGGCAGATGGGACGGCCCACGACGATGTAGTCCGCCCCGTCCCGCACCGCGGCTTCGGGGTCTTGCGCCCGCTGGTGATCGTCGCGGGCCGTCCCCGGCAGACGCATCCCTGGCGTCACGATCAGGAAGCCGTCTTTCCGCCGGGACTCCGCGATCGCCCGGACCGGCGCCACCTCGCGCCCGGAGGTGATGACGCCATCCATCCCGCTTTCGATGGCGGCCTCGGTCCGCAGGCCGACCAGCTGGTCCACCGTGAAGCCCTTGCCCATCTCCTTGAGCGCCTGATCGCCGAGGCTGGTCAAGACCGTCAGGCAGAGGAGCTTGATGTCCCCCTTCTTGTTCCCTGCGGCGGCCCGCATCATCTCGCTGCCGCCGTTCCCGTCCACCGTGGCGAAGTGCACCCCCCGGCCGGAGGCGACGCGCACGACCGCGCCGACGGTCGCCGGGATGTCCAGCCACTTGATGTCGAGAAAAACCTGCTTGCCCCGCCGGAGAAGCCAGTCCACGGCCTCGAACCCGGCCGCCGTGAAGAGCTCAAGGCCCACCTTGTAGAAGGAGATTTTCTCGCCGAGCAAATCGGCCAGGCGCTTCGCCTCGTCCTGGTTGTCCACGTCCAGGGCGAGGATCAGGCGCTCGCGCGCTTCGATGGCGGGGGGCATCGGCGTTGGGTTCCTATGCGCGGGGCCAGCCAAAAGGAGGCCTCACCCTATCCCCTTCCCCCGGGCAGGGCAAGGGGTTGGGATGTGCCCCCTGGCGGTGAGCCCAGAGGAAGCGGCGGGGAGGACGAGGGGAAAACAAACTAAAAACGGCCAATTACTTTTCGCGAGGCTTGCTAGTGGGTAAAAGGGGATGCTTCTGGTCTTGGTAAACATCGGAAGCCCTCGATCCGTATGCAGCTTCCGGCGGAAGTTCGCTTGTCAATCGGAAAAACGTCAACTGACACGGCCTATCAACAGCGGGGGTCAGATCGATGTGAAGTGGACCGATATTGACAATTTCCAAAACGATGGGCCCGCTCCATCCGGGCTGAACCCACGGGGCGGTCTGATGCATGCTAATGCCCACGCGAGCATAGGTGCTGCGTCCTTGAACCATGGCAATCAAGTGGTTGGGAACCCTGATTGTTTCGTATGTAAGAGCGAGGACAAATTCGTTTGGTCCCAAGGAGAAAGTGTTCCGCTTTCCAAATTCATCCCGTTCCTTTAGCACCTGAGTTATCCATAGACCCGTGCCTCCTATTGTCCCTAGGCCCTCTGCAACAGAAACTCTAACGCCTGGGGCATTCTTTATTTTTGTGAAGCTAAAACCCAAACGAAGATCAACCGACGCCTCGCCCCACTGTTTCTCTTCGAGAGGAGGATCAAAAACGACTCTCCCGGCCGCGACCTCGTCTCTTAGGTCCCTCTGGGAGAGAATCATCTGTTCTGTATTGGTTCCAGGTGGGATTCCGCGCTTTCCCGCGAGAAAGAAGCCAAGCCCGTCGTGGTGAAGAAAGAGCCTCGAATCAATACTGATATCTTGTCTTCCGAAACTTCTGTGATTTTCCCTAGCAAATAACCGGTCCCCTCTCCTTCCTTCTTGACGTCATCTCGTTTAACAAAACCCGACACCGGCTCGGGCGTAGCCTCGATCGTGACGAGGTATTCTGTCGGGAAGGCCCCTTCGTGAATTCTGCACCGAACCTCCACAGTCTGGCCTTCTTTGAAAGTTGCCATGTCTCCCCCTGGCGAAGGCTTCGGGCGGGATTGTCCCCTCGTCGTTGTGAGCGAAGGGCAATCTTTCGACCCCCCTTTAATGATGTCGTGGCAACAACGGCCCTTTTTACGAAAGCATGAACAGCCAGTGGATTTCCACTGGCTGTTCATGCTTCGCAGAATAGCTCATATATTCCTTTTGATTGCTTTTGATGCTACTTGTCAAGAGGCAATTTGTAAGTAATTATAATTCAAATCATTACTGATTGATCGTTTTGGTTGTGTTATTTTTGTTTTTGTTGCCCCCCCTCAGCACATGAACCTGCCCCCGTTCACGTCGAGGGTGACGCCGGTGATGTAGGCGCTCCCGGGGGTGGAGAGGTACCAGACGGCGTCGGCGATCTCGGCCGCCTCGCCCGCGCGCCGCATGGGGATCTGGGCGTAGATCTGGGGGAGGCGGTCCTTGTGCAGCTCGGCCACCCGGGGGGAGAGGACGAGGCCCGGCGCCACGGCGTTCACGGTGACGCCGGAGGGAGCCAGCTCGACGGCCAGCCGGCGCGTGAGGCCCAGGATGCCCGCCTTGGCGGCGCTGTAGGGGAGGGAGGTCTCGAGGACGCCCTCCCGCCCGGCCTGGGAGGAGATGTTCACGATGCGGCCGTAGCCCGCTCTTTTCATGGCGGGGGCGGCCTGCTGGGCGCAGAGGAAGGCGCTCTTCAGGTTCCAGGCCACGATGCGGTCCCACTCCGCCTCGGCCAGCTCCTCCAGGGGGTCGGTGAAGGTGAAGCCCCCGGCGCAGTTCACCAGGATCTCGGCCTTCCCCCACGCCGAGAGCACCTGGGAGAGGGCCCGCCCGGCGTCGGCCCTGGAGCCCGCGTCGGCCTGGATGGAGAGGGCCTCGGCGCCCAGCCCCCGCGCCCGCTCCGCGGCGGCGGCGCCACGGCCTTCGTCGAAGTCCAGGACGGCGACCCTGGCCCCCTCCGAGGCGAAGCGCTCCACCACGGCCAGGCCGATGCCCGCGCCGCCCCCCGTCACGATCGCCACGTGCCCCCGGATGGAGGACCGGCCGGTCATGGGGTTTCCTTTCAAATGGTGGCGCAGGCGCGAATGTAGGGGCGTTCCATGGAACGCCCCTACAAAACCGGGACGCGCCCGGATGACGCGCGCCCCTACGCCTTGTCTTCCAGGAACCCCTCGAGCGCCTCGCGCACGTAGGCGGGGTCGCGCCCCTCGCGGAGGAGGAGGAGCCCCTCGAGCAGGGTCTCCAGCTTGCGCCGCTCGCGCTCGGCGCGGGTGCGGCTCCTCCGCCGGAGCATGCGCTCGACCTCGTCGAGGTCGCTCCCATCGAGCGCCAGGCGGACCCCGCGCGCCAGCAGGGGATGGGGGAGCGCCTCGGCCCTTTCCTCGAGCGCCCCCAGGCCCTCGCGCCGGGCCAGGGCGGCCAGCTCGCAGCTGGCGCGGATGATGTCGTTCGCCGCCTGGGCCGAGGGGGTGAGCCTCACCTCCGGCATGCGCTCGAAGTCGGCCTCGCCCTCGGGGAGGAAGGAGACCAGGCGCGCCCGGGTGCGCTCCTCGTCCTCCCCCTCCAGGATGGAGAGCACGCCCTCCACCGCGATCTCGGCGTTGCGCTCCAGGGCGTAGATCGAGGCGTCGATCTGCCGGCCCAGGACGGCCTCGATCTCCTCGACGGGGAGCTGGTCCACCGCCATCCGGAGGCCCGCCGCCAGGAGGCCCTCGGGCACCCGCTCCAGCGCGGGCTCGAGGGAGACGAGGCCGTGCTCCCGCCCGCGCGCGGCCAGGCCCGCCACCAGGGCGATCACGTCGGGGGCGGAGGCCCCGGCGAGGCCGAAGCCGGCGATCCGGTGCTCCAGCTCCCGGTCGAGCGGGGGCAGGGCGTCGTCGGCCGGGCCCTCGAAGGAGATCTCGCCCCGCTCCTCGAGGTCGTAGGCGACCTCCAGCAGCACCTGCTGGGCCTCGGCGCAGTCCTCGGGGGCGGCGCCGGGGCCGCCCTCCATCTCCTCGCGCAGGGCGGCCGCCGTCCGCGAGGAGACGTTCCGCAGGACGCGCTGGATCAGGGCGTCCTCGGCGTAGCGCAGGGCGAGGGAGAGGGTGTCCATGTCCACCCGCTCGATGAGGCGCCGGAGGGCCCGGCCGGACATCCGCGCCAGGGGCCCCAGGTCGGGCCGGGACTCCCGGCGGCGCTCGCCCTCTCCTCCGGGCCCCGGGGAGCCCGGCTCGTCCCAATCGCGCTTGCGGCGGCCACTCATCGTGCTAGTCCTCCTCGTTCGATCCGGCCAGCCAGCCGTCCACGGCCAGCCTGCCGGGCAGGGCGCGCGCGGCGAGAGCGGCCCAGGCGAGCATCGCGGCGTCCCGCGCGAGCGCCTGGCCCGGGGATTCCTGGAGGCCCGGGATGCAGCCGCAGTCCTCGGGGGCCTTCCCCGCGGCCAGGGCGACCCCCAGCGCGGCCGAGAAGAGCCCCAGCTGGACCGCCACCGCCAGGGCGGCCGCCCCCGAGAAGAGCCCCGCGAGCAGGCGCCCCCCGGAAAAAAGCTCCACCCACGGGAGCGCCCGGGCGATCGGGAGCGCCCAGGCCTCGGGTGCCAGCCCGAAGGAGCGGATCTGGGCGGCGAAGAGCTCCGCCGGCCGGGCCAGCTTGGCCAGGGCGGCCGCCACGAAAAACCCCCCCACGGCCAGCCGGAAGAAGAGCGCCGACCAGGGGCCGCCCAGGGCGCCCAGCAGCCTGCTCAACGCCGGGCCGGGCCTCCCTGGAGCTCGGCCCGCAACGCCCCGGCCAACACCTCGTAGGCCGCCGCGCCGTCGAACCGCCGCGCGCCGATGAAGATGGTGGGCGTGGCGTTCACCCCCATCCGGACCCCCAGGTCGCGGTCGGCCTCGATCGCCCCCTGGTGGACCCCCGAGCGCACGCAGCCCCCCCACTTCTCCATGTCCAGGCCCAGCCCCCGGGCGTAGCCCGTCCAGATCGGGTCGGGGGCGCCGCTGGCGGACCAGCTCGCCTGGCCGCCGAAGACCTGGGCGCGCATCTCCTCGCCCTTGCCCTGGTCCGCCGCGCAGCGGACCGCCTCGGCCGCGCGCAGGGTGAGGGGGCGCAGGGGGAAGTCGCGCGCCTCGAAGCGGATGCGCCCCGCGAACTCCAGCTTCAGCCTCCCCAGTGCAGCCTGCACCTCGCGGCAGAAGGGTCAGCCGTAGTCGGAGAACTCGAGCACCACCACCTTCCCGTCCGCGGTCCGGGGGGCGGGGATGGGCAGCTCCTTCCCGCCGCCGCCGTACTTCATCCACAGCCCGGCCCCGAGCAGCAGGGCCAGGACGGCCGCGATGGCCAGCCCCTGGCGGGGGATCCCGCCCTTCTTCGGCGGCCCGGGCGGCTGCCGCCGCGCGCGCCGCTGCGGTCTCTTGGCCATGGCGGCGGCTCCTCAGCTCCCCTCGGCCAGCTTGGGGGGCCTCACGCTCCGGTTCACGTAGTATTGCTGGGCGATGGAGAGGACGTTGTTCACGAGCCAGTAGATCACCAGCCCCACCGGGACGGGATAGTAGATGAACATGCCCGTGAAGACGACGGGCATGAACATCATCATCTTCGCCTGGGTGGGGTCGCCCGGGGTGGGCGTCATCTTCTGCTGGAGGAACATCGAGGCGCCCATCAGGATGGTGTAGACGTGGTAGGGCTCCTGGACCGAGAGGTCGTGCACCCACCCGAAGAAGGGCGCCTGGCGCAGCTCGATGGAGACCAGCAGCGCCTCGTAGAGCCCGAAGAAGACTGGGATCTGGATGACCATGGGCAGGCAGCCCATCATCGGGTTCACCTTGTGCTCCCGGTAGAGGGCCATGACCTGCTCGTTGAGCTTCCCCCGGTCGTCCTTGTAGAGGGTGCGCAGCTGCTCCATGCGCGGCTGGAGCTTCTGCATCTCCTTCATGTTCCTCATGCTCAGGTGGGTGAGCGGGTAGAAGATGATCTTCACGAGGACGGTGAGCAGGATGATGGCCACGCCCCAGTTGCCCGAAACGGCGTAGAGCGCCCGCAGCACCGCCATCAGGGGCCGTGAGATGAAGGCGAACATGCCGTAGTCGAGCGCGTCCTCCAGGTTCACCTTCAGGGCGGCCAGGCGCTCGGTCTCCTTGGGGCCCGCGTAGAAGTCGAGCCTCGCCTCCCCGCCCGCCAGGGGCACCACCACGGCGTACTCCTTCGCGCGCCCCTCTTTCTCGCGCAGGAGGTGCGTCTCGGCGCCCTGGGTGCCGCCGCGCGGGACGAGCGCGGCCAGGAAGTGCTTGGACTGGAGCGCCGTCCAGCGCACGTCCGCCTTGTGCGCGACGGGCTTGCCCGCCTCGGGGGCGTCGTAGAGGAGCTTCTTCCCCACGTAGCTCATGGGGCCCTCGATCACGCCCCCGTAGGTGTTGCCGTCGCTCCCCCCGGCCTCGGGGCCCAGGGCGATCCCGATGGGGCCCTGGGCGCCCTCCACCCTCACCCGCAGGCCGCCGGCGTAGCTGCCGTGGCGGAAGCTGAGGGTCTTCTCGGCCGCGAGCCCCTCGGGGCCGCGGTAGAGGAAGCGGACCTCGCCCTGGGGCTTGCCGGGGCTGAGCGCGAGCGCCGCGGTTGGTGAACTCATAGACCGCCACCCCCACGTCCACCCGGACGCGCTCCTCCTTCTCGGCCGCGACGCCCGGGGCGGGCGGCCGGGGCCCGGCGGGCTGGGGCGCCGGGGCGATGGGGGCGACGGGGGCGGGCGGCCGCTGGACCGCCTCCTGCTTCTGGGCCGCCTGCTGGGCCTGCTTCTCGCGGAGCCGCTTCTCCTCGATGGGGCGGAGGATGAGGTACTGCCACACGAGAAGGACCGCGAGCGAGAGCGCGGCGGCGATGATGGCGTTGCGTTCCATTCAGGGGTCTCCGCCTGAGCGCGTCAGGGGACGGGGTCCTCCCCGCCGGGGTGAAACGGGTGGCAACGGCCGATCCGGCGGAGGGAGAGCCACAGCGCCCTGTG
Source organism: Candidatus Tectimicrobiota bacterium (assembly GCA_016184445.1). Lineage (GTDB taxonomy): Bacteria > UBA8248 > UBA8248 > UBA8248 > UBA8248 > 2-12-FULL-69-37. The sequence goes on from JACPCT010000185.1 coordinate 7,310, forward strand.
GGGCGGGTGGCGGCGGAAAGCCTCCATCGCGTATCGCGAGCACGTGGGCTCGAAGCGGCAGTGCCCGGGCAACAGGGGCGATATCAGCAGCTGGTACGCCCGGATGAGGACCATGGCGGCGCGGGCCAAGAGCCCGGCGAGGAGGCCGCGCCGCGCCTCACCGCTCCGGCCGGCCCAGCGCGTCCCGCAAAGCTCCTTCCACATCGTTCAGGCCCGCCTCCGCAAGAGGCCCTTTCGCCACCGCGACCATGTCCAAGCCGGGCGGGAGGGCCGGGCGCAGCCGCCGGAAGGCCTCGCGGAGCAGCCGCTTGGCGCGGTTGCGCCTCACCGCGTCCCCGGCGCTGCGCGAGGCGATGACGCCCAGGCGGGCGGCGGCCCCCTCGGTCGGCAGAACGTGGAGGGTGAAAAGGGGATTGCGCCGCTTCCGGCCCTTGCGCAGAACGAGCGCGAACTCCGCCCCGCGGCGGATCCGCATCTGCGGCCGGAATTTCTGGCTCAACGGCCCGTCCCTCCGGAGGGACGAAACGAACCGCCCCCTCAGCCGGAAGTGGTCAGGCGCTTGCGCCCCTTCGCCCGGCGGCGCCTGACCACGTTCTGGCCGCCAGCGGTCTTCATTCTCCGGCGGAAACCGTGGGTCTTCACCCTCTTATTCCGATTCGGCTGATACGTCCGCTTCACGTCGCGTGGGCCCCATCTCCCCGCCGGGCATGGCCCGGGGGTGCGAAATCCCGGCCATCGCCGGCTGCCTGGAAAAAACCGCGCCTACCTTAGCCTTGTGGCACCCCCCTGTCAAGAACCCCGGCGGACCCGGCGGGCACACTCCTAGCGCTTCCTGGAGGACGCCTGTTACTCACAGAAAATCAGGGGCGTGCAAAAAATTTTGCACTTTCTTGTGGAAAAGACTTGCGCCGGGCTGGCCAGTTGTGGAAATCTTCTTCCGTCCGACACTCATTCCGCCCCTTGGACCCTCTGTTCGAGGGGGGACTCGCGCGCCGGGTGTGTCCTTTTCGCATCCTTGGTCCGGCTTTTTTCCTACGGCGGCCGCCTTATGCAAGATCTGTGGACAAAGTGCCTGGCGCGGGTCCGCGAAGAAGTTTCCCCCCAGGCCTTTGATCGGTGGTTCTCCGGGACGCGCCCGGTCGGCCGGGAGGGGGGCGCCCTCACTGTCGAGGCCCCGGACCCTTTCTCGCTGGACACCCTGCGGACCCGCTACAGCGGCCTGGTTGAGGCCATCCTTCAGCAGGAGGGCGGGCAGGAGCTCTCCCTCCGCTGGGCGGCGGCCGCCAACGGCGCCGCCCCGCCGCCGGCCTTGCGCCCCGCGCCCGCCGCTCCGGCCGCCGCGCCCGTCCCCGCGAAGCCCGACTTCCTCAACCCGAAGTACACCTTCGGCACCTTCGTGGTCGGCGGCTCCAACGAGTTCGCCCACGCGTGCGCGCTGCGGGTGGCCGAGGCTCCCGGCCGCAGCCTCAACCCGCTCTTCTTCTACGGCGGCGTCGGGCTGGGGAAGACCCACCTCCTCCACGCCATCGCCCACCGCTTCCTGGAGGCCCAGCCCGGGGCACGGGTGCACTACACCTCGTCCGAGAATTTCATCAACGAGCTCATCTCCTCCCTCCAGCACAACCGCATGGCGGAGTTCCGCAGCAAGTACCGCAAGATCGACGCCTTCCTGGTGGACGACGTGCAGTTCATCGCCGGCAAGGAGCGCACCCAGGAGGAATTCTTCTTCACCTTCAACGCGCTCTACGAGACGGGCAAGCAGATCGTCATCACCAGCGACAAG
>JACPCT010000186.1 GCA_016184445.1 Candidatus Tectimicrobiota bacterium
GATTCCACCTTCATGCGCGGGGCGGCGGGGCCTGGGGGGCGGGCCGCCGCGGCCTTGGGGGGCAGAGCCATGGCGCCGACCTACGTGATTTCCGCCCGTGCCGTCGAGAAGGGCGCGTTCGCCCCCGAGCCCGGCCCGCCGCTCCTGCTCGCGGTGCCCCGGGGCAAGGACTTCGAGCCCCGGCACGCGGTGGAGAAGCGGGAGGACTGGCTCCAGGGCGTGCGCGACCTGGCCGACGGCCAGGCCGACGGCCGCGTCTCCGAGGCGGGCGACGTCCTGGTCTTCGTCCACGGCTACAACAACTCCATCGGCGAGATCCGGCGGCGGCACGAGATCCTCCAGGCCGGCCTGGCCCGGGAGGGCTGGAAGGGGCTCGTGGTCTCCTTCGACTGGCCCTCCGACACGAGCACCCTCAACTACCTGGAGGATCGCGAGGACGCCGCCGACACCGCGAAGTACCTGATCACGGACGGCATCGGCCTGATCATCACCGGCCGGGCCGCGGGCTGCCAGACCAACGTCCACCTGCTCGGCCACTCGACCGGCGCCTACGTGATCATGGAGGCATTCGCCGCGGCGGAGAAGGTCGGCCGCTTCTATAAGCGCGACTGGCGGATCGGCCAGGTGGGCTTCATCGGGGGGGACGTCTCGGCCGCGAGCCTGGACGCGGATTCCCAGTGGGCGGAGCCGATGTTCAAGCGGATCATGCGGCTCACGAACTACCAGAACGGGTTCGACGATGTGCTCGCGGTCTCGAATGCGAAGCGCCTGGGCGCCTCACCCCGCGCCGGGAGGGTCGGCTTGACGCCCAACGCGCACCCCAAGGCCGTGAACGTCGATTGCAGCGGTTACTTCTCCACCGTCGACCCCGGGAAGCAGAAAAACAAGGTTGGCTGGTGGGCCCATTCCTGGCACATCGGCAACCGCGTCTTCGCCCGGGATCTCGCCATGACGCTGGAAGGCCGGATCGACCGCAACTACGTCCCGACCCGCGAGGTCCGGGATGGCCGCCTGCGCCTCCGCGCCGGGTCCCGGCCCAGGTTCGAGGAGCAGTGGCTCGACCACGCGAGAGGGGAAACCGGCTGAGGGGCTACTCCGGCACGAACGCCACGGCGCGGATCCACGCCCCGCTCGCCTTCTCCACCTTGATCGGGAAGAGCGCGATCTTGAAGCCGAAGGGGGGGAGCTGGTCGAGGTTGGCGAGCTTCTCGGCGTGGATGTACTCGCGCTCCCGGGCCAGGAAGTGCGAGGGCCACAGCGAGTGGGGCCGCCCCGCCAGGTGGTTCCGTTTCATGAACTTGTAGGGCACGTCGAAACCCCATGCGTCCGTGGCCATGACCTTGATGCCCTGGCCGATGAGCCAGAGCGTCGCCTCCCGCGACATCCCCGCGAAGCACTCGAAGAAGTCCGGCTTGCGGTGGCGCTTGTCCGCGCCGGTGCGGATGCACACGATGTCCCGGGGCTTGAGGGCGTAGCCGATCTTCTGGAGGGCGTCCTGGACGTCCCGCGCCGTGATCTCGTAGCCGGCCGGCTTCTCGTGGAAGTCCAGCACGACGCCGTCCCCGAAGCACCACTCCAGCGGCACCTCGTCGATCCGCTTGGCGGGCTTGCCCTCCGAGAGGGGGCCGTAGTGATAGGGGGCGTCCAGGTGGGTGGCCGCGTGGGTGGCGACGCGGAGCGTCTCGCTCGAGGTGCCCATGCCGTCCGGCAGGTCGCCGGGGTCGATCCCCATGTTCTTGGCGGCCTGCCGGCCGAAGGCCTCGTGGTCCCAGTACATGATGACCTGCTCCTGGGGCTCGAAGGCGTTGTTCATGATCGGGACGCTGAGGTCCACGAGCCGCACCTTGGGCCAGTTCGCCATGGGTCTTTCTCCTGGCGGCGCCGGGGGGGGGCGGGCTCAGCCCCCCATCACGATGCCGCCGTTCACGTCGAGGCAGATGCCGGTGATGTAGGAGGCCTCATCCGAGGAGAGGAAAAGCGCCGCGTTCGCGATGTCGATGGGCCGGCCGACCCGGCCCAGGGGGATTTGGGCCACGACCTCCTTCTCCCTGGCGGGCAGCCACGGGTCCGTCAGCGGGGTGGCGGTCGGCCCGGGGGCGATGGCGTTGACGGTGATCCCGTGGGGGCCCAGCGTCCGGGCCAGCGCGCGCGTGAGGCCGATCACCCCCGCCTTGGCCGCGGTGTAGGGGAACCCCGCGGCGACGGACCCCAGCCTCCAGGCGGAGGAGGAGAGGTTCACGATGCGGCCGTACTTGCGGGCCATCATCTGCTCGGAGACGGCACGGATGCAGAGGTACTCCCCCTTGAGGTCCACGCCGAGGACGGCGTCCCAGTCCTCCTCGGTGTAGTCGAGGTAGGGCTTCTTGGGGGAGATGCCCGCGTTGTTGATGAGGATGTCGATCCGCCCGAAGGCGCCGAGGCCCGCCTCCACCGCGCGGCGGACCTGATCGCTCTTCGAGACGTCCAGCGCCTCGCCCCGGGCCGCGTGCCCTTCCTTGGCCAGCCCGGCGCAGAGCTTCTCCAGGCGCTCCCGGTCCCGGTCGCAGGCGAGGACCGAGGCGCCCTCCCGGGCGAAGAGGCGGGAGACCGCCTCTCCGATGCCGCTCGCCGCGCCCGTGACCATGGCCACCCGGCCCTTGAGACGCATGTCCGGCACCCTCCGCTAGAACTGGACGAAGCCGCCGTCCACGTTGATGGACTGGCCGGTGATGCCCGCGGCGCCGTCCGAGGCGAGGAGGAGGGCCAGGGGGGCGACCTCCTCCGGGTCGATGAAGCGCTTCATGGGGACGCGGTTGCGCAGCTCCGCCTCCTGCTCCTCGAAGCTCTTGCCCGTCTCGTCCGCCCACTTCTGGATGCTCTCGGTGAACATGCCGGTCGCGACGAAGGTGGGGCAGATGCAGTTGGCGGTGATGCCCAGGGGCGCCACCTCGGCCGAGAGGGACTTCGTGAGCCCCAGGACGGCGTGCTTCGAGGCCGCGTAGGCGCTGCGGAAGGGAAGGCCGATCTTCCCCGAGACCGAGGCCACGTTGATGATCCGGCCCCACTTGCGCTCCATCATGGAGGGGAGCACCTCGCGGATGGCGGTGAAGGGGGCCTTGGCGTTGATCTGCATGGTGCGGTTCCAGACCTCGTCCGGGAGCCGGTGGACGGGCTCGAAGCTGACGATGCCGGCGTTGTTCACCAGGATGCCGATCGGGCCCAGCTCCTTCACGGCCGCGCGGATGGCCTGGATGATGTCCTCGTCCTTCAGCACGTCGCAGCGGCAGACGAGCGCCTTGCGGCCCATCTGGCGGATCTCGGCGGCGACCTTCTCCATCTTGTCCACCGAGCGGGCGGCCAGGGCGACGTCCGCCCCCTCCCGGGCGTAGAGCCGGGCGACGGCCCCGCCGATCCCGCCCGAGGCCCCCGTGATGAAAGCGACCTTCCCTTGCAGCTTCATGGCTTCTCCTCGTCGGGAAGTGATGGGTTCAAATCCGTTCAGCGCGCCAGGACGTCCCGCGCGTACCTCTTGAGCTTCTCGGGGGACACCGTGGTGGAGCGCATGCCGGGGGGCGGCGCCTCCAGGTCGAGCTGGAGGGTGTCGTTCAGGCGGTTCATCAGGTTGAAGTGGCAGATGACCACCGTCAGCTCGATGATCTCCTGGGGGTTGAAGTGTGTCTTCAGCTCCTCCCAGCATTTCGTGTCGCGCTTCGCCTCGTTCTTGGTGACCAGCTCGGCCCAGCGCACCACGCACTTCTGCCTGGGCGAGAGGGCCGCCGAGGCCTCGAAGTCGCCCTCCGCCGCCGCCACCTCCGCCGCCGTCAACCCGCTGACTTGACCAAGCCGCCGGTTGTGCCCGAGTCAGAAGTGGCAGGTGTTGACGGCCGAGGTGCGGATGACGGCCAGCTCCTTCGTCTTGGCGTCGAGCGCCCCCCCGCTCTCGCGCTGGATGGCGGTGGTGAAGGGGACGAGCCACTTCACCACCCAGGGGCTGTGGGCGACGGTGCGCGTGGAGTTCGAGACGAACCCGAGGAGCTCCCGGGCGCCGTCGAACACCCGGCGCAGCTCCTCCGGGGCTTCCTCGTCCGAGATCTTGGGCAGGCGCGGCATTTCTCGCTCCTATCGCGTTCCAGGCGAAGGCCCTAGCGGCCGGCTTCCTCGACGATGCGGCGGAACTCGCCGTTCGTGAGCTGGCGCTTCCGCCAGCGGATCTCGGAGCGCACCCTCTGCACCACGGCGGGCTCCTTGCCGGAGGCGATCTTCAGGCCCAGCTCCTTCGCCTTGGTGCGGACGGCCCAGGGGCCGGAGTAGTGGCCCAGCAGGTTGTGCCGGGCGTTCCCGAACATGTGGGGCTTCATGCAGAGGTAGGACCAGAAGCCCTCCTCCCCCTCCGGGACGCGGTAGTGGACCTCGACGAGGTGGGAGAAGGCGGTCTTCCCGACGAAGGGCATGGTGTCGGTCATGGGCCACTTCATGACGTCGGAGACGAGGCGGGAGAGCTCGGTCATCTTCTCGAGCCGGATGCCGCAGTCGATGCCGTAGTAGATCTGGAGCACGGCGGCCACCTCGGCCAGGGGCGCGATGTGGGCCCGCTCCCCCAGGCCGTTCACGCACGCGTCGATGAGGTCGGCCCCTCCCTCCACGCCGGCGTAGAGCGCCGCCGTCGCCAGGCCGATGTCGTTGTGGGTGTGGAGGCCGATCTCGGTCCCCGGCAGCAGGCGCTTCATCTCCCGCACGACGTGGGTGTAGACGGGGGTGATCGCCATGCCGTTGATGTCGTCGAGCTTGATCATGTCGGCGCCCGCGTCCACGAGCTTCCGGCAGACCTCGGCGAGGCGCTGGATGGGGATGCGGGTGCAGTCCTGGATGAGGCAGCCGACCTTCCTGCTCTTGCCCGCCTTCTCCCGCGCGTAGGCCACCGAGCCCATGGCGCGCTCGATGGCCTGCTCGATGGTGATGCGGGCCCCGGCCATGGACTCGAAGAGGCACATCTGGTGCTCGGAGAAGGAGAAGCACAGCGTGGTGTAGTCGGCACCGTGGCCGAAGTTCAGGTCCACCTCCACCTTGGCCATCTCGGGGTTCAGGACGGCGGTGGGGTGGACCAGCGCCTCGATGGTCACGTGGGGGTGCCGCTTCTTGACCTCCTCCATCTCCTGGGGGTCGTCGTGGTGCATCTGGACCATGCGGACGCCCGCCTCGACCAGCTTGTCGGCGATGAGGAGCACCTCGTCCCGGCGCAGGGAGACGCCGGGGAGCTGGCGCCCCTCGCGCAGGGTGATGTCGCAGAGCTTGAGGTTGGGGGAGATGGCCATCTGGGAGCGGATCTCCTCCGAGAAGCAGTGCTGCGAGATCCGCCAGAGATCCGTGATGGCCTCCAGCTTGCCGTTGACGGGGTGTCCTGGCATCTGATTCTCCTTCCTTCCCTTCCGTGAAGAATTGGGCCGCCCGAAGGCGGAGCTGGCAAAGGTTCGTTTTCCCCGTGGCGCGATCGCTATTCCCTGTTCGTTGACCCGTTGAAGGCTCGTCCCGGCGGCTCGGTGTAGCGGGGGTTGAATCGCGCGCGCCATCGAGCCTGCTTCGCCGTGACGAAAAGGGCAAGAGCCATCGCCCCCGCCAAGAAGGCGATTCCGGGCTTGACGGCGAAGGCAAGGAAGAAGAAGGCCGCCGCGCCCAGGAGGACGCGGTCAAGGAGCGAGGCGACGTGCAGGTAGTGCCCCTGGAGGCAGGCCGCGATGGCGAAGCAACCCAGCAACGCCCCCGCGGCCGCGGACAGGACCTGCGCCGGCGTGCCCAGCGCCATGAGGGCCGGGTTGTAGGCGAAGAGAAAGGGAACGATGAACGCCAGGTATCCGAATTTGATGGACCACCAGGCCGTCTTGAAGTAGTCGGCGCCCGCCACCCGCGCCGCCGCCAAGGAGGCCAGCGCCACGGGGGGGGTCAAGGCCGAGAGGACGCTGAAGTAAAGGGCGAAAAAATGGGCCTGGATCGGGTTGGCGCCCAGCCTCACGAGGGCGGGAACGGCGACGACCGCCACGATGATGTAGGCGGGCACGGTGGGAAGCTCCATGCCCAGGACGGCGAGGGCGAAGGCGGTCAACACGTAGCTCCACAGCAGGCTGCCGCCGGAGAGATCGGACAGGAGCAGGGGGAACTTGATCGCTATCCCCGTCGCCGTGGCAATTTTCACGAAGATGGAGATGCACGCCATCACGAGCGCGAACTCGGCCGCCCGCCTTCCCCCGTCGTCGAGGCAGCGTGCGATGGTCCGCAGATAGGCTGCGCCGGGGCGCCGGGGCATGCTCACCAGGATCAGGCTGATGATGGCCCAGAAGGCCGCCATCCCCGGCGTGTACCCCGCCACCAGCACTCCCACCAGCACCACGATGGGGAGGAGGTATTTCAGGTCCCAAAGAAAGGTGCGCAGCGGAGGGAGCCCTTCGGCGGGCGCGTCCCGCAGGTTCGACGACCGCACGTGGAAATGGACGCTGAAGCCCACCGCCGAGAAATACAGAATGGCGGGGATGATGGCGTAGCCGCATATCGTCAGGTAGGAGACGCCGGTGAACTCGGCCATCACGAAGGCGACGGCTCCCATCACGGGAGGCATGATCTGCCCCCCGGTGGACGCCGCGGCTTCGACCCCCCCCGCCGCCTGCGGGGCAAGGCCCTGCCGCTTCATCAAGGGGATGGTGAAGGTGCCGGTGGTCACCACGTTGGCCGTGGGGCTCCCCGAGCCCATGCCGCAAAGGGCGCTGGCCACCACCGCCGCGTAGGCCCCGCCTCCCTTTACGTTGCGGAAAAGGGCCTCGTGAAGTAAGGCGCGGCTCTGGGGAGAGGCCGCCGCCGGCGAAGCCGGCGGCGGCCGGGGACCAGGCGAAAACCTCTCACGCAAGCCAAATCGGTCGTGAGCATGGCGACGAGCCGGACGGGCTCGATTCCCCCGTGGAAGAAGGGTTCCGGGAAGTAAGGCCCAAGGAAGGCGTACACGATCCCTACGGCCGCCAAGCTGGGCAGCACCGGCCCGAAGGATTCGTAGGTCCCCGCGACGACCAGGATGACCAGAATCGTCCCGACGGCCGTGTCCACCGCGTTGGGGAATCCCTCCCGGTCCACCAGCTCGTCGGCCTCGACGTGGATGTAGGCCGCCGCCAGGAGGCCGAGGAGAAGGGCCAGAAGAAAAACGGGGCGGGCTTTTCCGCCCCGCTCGGCGGCCTGGAGGAACACGACGCCGAGGCCGAAGGCCAGGTGGATGTTGAGGAAGGGGATGTGGGAGAAGAGGACGGCCTGGGTGCTCATGAGGTGGTAGGCGGCCATGCAGATCGCAAGCGTGGAGGCCGCCCGCGAGATCACGCTGTGCTTTTCCGGCCGCATTCTCATCCCGGGCCCGCTGTCATGCTTGCGTGAGAGGTTTTCGCCTGGTCCCCGGCCGCCGCCGGCTTCGCCGGCGGCGGCCTCTCCCCAGAGCCGCGCCTTACTTCACGAGGCCCTTTTCCTAGCGGACCGCGCCGGAGTGGAAGGACAGCTTCGGGGGCAGGCCCTTGAGGGCGTCCTCGGGCTTGGTGCCCTTGGCCGCCGTCGAATAGGTGCCCAGCGTCGCGAGGTTGTCCTGGATGGTCTTGGTGAACAGATAGGCCGTCCGCTCGTCCATCTTGGCGGAAACCCCGGCGATCAAGTACTCGCTCATGGTTGGGAAGCCCGGGCTCCCCTTGAGCAAACCGCCCGGGATCACGTACCGCGTCAGGCCGGGGCGCTGGATGAGCTTGGCGATGGTGGGTTCGTCCAGGCCGAAGAAGTTCACGTCCAGGGTGGACATGACTTCCTGGACCCAGGGCGCGAGGGCGCTGCCCGTGGACAGGCCGAAACCCGCGTCGATGTTCCCGTCCCGCAGGCTGTCGATCATGGAACTGGGCTGGAGGTAGAGGAACTGCGCCTTCCCCTTCAGGCCCTTGGTCGCGATCACCAGGTCCCCGCCCACCCGGGTGGAGCCGGCGGGGGTGCCGACCGCCATCTTCTTGCCCGTAATCTGGTCCCACGAGGTCACGCCCGAGGCCTTGCGGGCGAACCACAGGAAATGCTGCCCGTACATGCTGAACAGGGCCTGGACGTTGTGCTTCTTGTTGAAGGGGCGCCTGCCCTCGATGGCGTCCGCCACCACCATGCCGGAGAAGCCGGTCAGATGGATTCTCCCATCGTCCACGAGCCGGATGTTGGCCACCGTCCCGCCCGTCTCCTGGGGCGCGAGGGCGAAGTCGTTGGGGTACGCCTTGTTGATGATGGTCGCCACGCCCACCATGTAGGGGAACGACGACGTGCCCACCGGCGCCGTCCCCAGCACCATCGTCTTGGGAGCCGCCTCGGGCGCGGAGGGCAGGGCCCCCGCGAACGCGAGAACCAGGATCAGACCCAAGGTTGCCCCTATGCGCTTTCTCATCATGGGCTGCCTCCTCATTTGTATGGCGTGGTGGAAACCTCCCCGATCGGAGGCTAAGCGCCCAGCGCGCGCGCGAGCCCCGCGAACTCCTCATCC
>JACPCT010000187.1 GCA_016184445.1 Candidatus Tectimicrobiota bacterium
GGAGATCACCAGTTTGTCCGATGCCCAGGGCCAGACCATGGCGCCGATGAAGCTGGAGTAGACGTGGGGGTCCATGGTCTCCGGCTCGCCGTTGATGGCGATGGTGACGGTGCCCCGGGGCGCGGCCTGGGAGGGAACGGACCACAGAAGCGCCAGAGCGGCGAGCGACACGACGGCCAGTCGGTTCCGCATGGGAGATCCTCCTGAATCAGGGAAGAAAGGTGGCCGATCGTTTGGGTGTGAATTGATCGCCCGGATCGTCCCACAAGGGCTGGGCGGGGTCAAAAAGGCGTTGTTCCAAGAAGCGGGACAGGCGCGGGCCGGGCCGCCGGAGGGGCGGAAAAAGCCCGCCGGGGAAGGATCATTCCTCCCGGCGGAGTTCCTCCTTACGAGAAGTGGCCGCTCAGGGGGTGGTCGCGCCGGGCCGCAGGCCGCGCGCCGGGGTGAGGGGGGCGGGGCGCTCCTCCTTGATCACCACGGTGCCCGCGATCTTGTCGTGCCAGGCCTGGGCGTCCCGGTCCCAGATGGCCCAGAGGAAGCCCAGCCCCAGAAAGATGCTGCTGACGGTGTTCTTCATCACGCTGCGCAGCAGCATCCGCCAAAAGCCCACCGGCTCCCCCGTGATCTTGTCCACCACCCGCTCCCCGAGCAGCCACTTGCCCGGCGTCAGGCCGCGCCGCATGAACATCAGGGTCGCGGCGGTGTAGGCCAGCGTTGCGAGCCAGGCCCAGCTCGACGGGGGATCGTCGAAGGGGGTGCGGCGGTAGGGGGCGGCGAGCAGATAAGCGACTGCGGGCACGAGGACGCTCAGGATCGAGTCCAGCATGTCGGCGGCGAAGCGCCGCAGGATGCTCGCCTTGACCCCCGCCTCCGCCTTGGGGAGGAACGCCTCGCACCACATGCAGAAGAGGCGGTCGGGCACGATCTCCCTGGCGCAGCGCGGGCACTCCATGACGCCCTCCTGAGGGGCCGCCCCCGGCCCCGGGTCACTCTAGCATTCTTGGCGGGGTGCGTGCAGGGGAGCGCGGGAGGAAGGGAGGACCCTCCGCTCGGCCTTGTTCGCTCAGCCATCCCGGCTTTTTGGGAGCGCGAAAAGGAGCATCTCCTGTTCCCCGCCCCGCTCGGAAGAAGCCCGCCTTCTCCAGCACCCGGACCGAAGCGGGGTTGTCGGGGAAGACGAGGGCCTCGACCCGGTCCAGCCCCAGGGCCAAGAGGGCGTGACCGGTGAGGGCAGCCGCCGCTTCGGTGGCGTAGCCCTTCCCCCACCACTCCCGCCCGAGCCAGTAACCCAGGGCGGGGGGGTGCCGGAGGGGTCGGTCTCCAGCGTGATGCACCCGATGAGCCGGCCGTCCTCCTTCCGCTCGATGGCCAGCGCCGAGCCGCAGGCCTGGCAGGTGCGGATGTCGGAGATCCACCTCTCCGCCCCGCCCTCGGGATAGGGGTGGGGGATCCGCCCGGTCGGGCGGGCGATCTCCCAGTCCGAGACGAGGGGCGTGATGGCGGGGGCGTCCCCAGGCGCGACCGGCCGCAGGCGCAGCCGTTCCCTCGCCAGGGAGGTGAAGGTGGCGAACGCGGGGAAGGGCACGGGCCGCCTAGCCGAAGACCTCGATCTCCGGCTCCTTCTCCCCCGAGTAGACGGCCCTCACCTTCCTGAGGTCGTCCAGCACCAGACGCTTGTCGTTCGGGTTCCGCAGCAGGTAGGCCGGATGGTAGGTCGCCAGGCAGGGGATGCCCTGGTAGCGCCCGAACTTCCCCCGCAGCTTGCCGATGGGCGTCTTGGTCTGGAGCAGCCATTGGGCGGCGAACTTGCCGAGCGCCACGATGAGCCTCGGGCGGATGGCGGCCAGCTGCTTCATCAGGTAGGGCTCGCAGCAGGCGATCTCGTCCGGCTCCGGGTTGCGGTTGCCGGGCGGCCGGCACTTCAGGATGTTGCAGATATAGACCTCCCCGCGCGGCACCTCGATGACGTTCTCGATCATCTTGGTGAGCATCTGGCCCGCCCGCCCCACGAAGGGGATCCCCTGGGCGTCCTCGTCCGCCCCGGGCGCCTCCCCCACGAAGGCGAGCTTGGCCCGGGGGTTCCCGACCCCGAAGACGAGGTTCGTCCGCCCCGGCCCCAGCTTGCAGCGCAGGCAGCCCTCCACCGCGCGGGCGAGCACCTCAATCGTCATCTCGGCCTGGGGGTCGAAGGGCAGGGGCGGGGGGGCGAAGCCGCCCGCCTTCCGGGCCGAGGCCGCGAAGAGGGAACTCTGGGGGGCCTCCATCATCGGGAGCAGGCCCGGCTGGACTTCCTGGCGGGGGGCCCGCGGCGGGGGAGACTCCTTGACGAGCGAAGGGGCCCCTGTCCCCGCGGCATAAGGCGCGGGAGGGGGCGAAAGCACGGCGGCGGGCGGCGCGGACGCCGCTGGGGTCGAAGCTTCGGGGGGCCGGGCCGCGAGGGAGACGTACTCCACCCCCGCCGCGCGGAGGTTCTTCACGTGGCCGAGGAGGGCCCGGGCGATCTCGTCGCGCTCTGACATGGCGTCACCGGCGGGGCGGGCGGGGAAGTTATTTCGTTGACTTCACTTTCTGCCACATTTCGGCCAGCCGGTCGAGGATGGCCGAGGCCAGGGCGTCCTTCCGGAGGCGGGGGAAGTGCTCCTCCTTGCCCCCGGCGCGGATGAGGATGGCGGTGGCGGCGTCCGCCCCCATCGCATCTTCTTCCCCGGCGATCAAGTTCGCCACGATGAGGTCGAGCCCCTTGCGGCGGAGCTTGTCCTTGGCGTTCTTCGTCAAGTCCCCGGTCTCGGCCGCGAAGCCGACGAGGAGGCGCTTCCCTTTCGCCTTCCCCATCTCGGCCAGGATGTCCGCCGTGCGCTCGAGCTTGAGGGTGAGGGGACCATCCTTTTTCTTGTGCTTGCGCTCGGTGGGCTGGGCCGGGCGGTAGTCTGAGACGGCGGCGGCCATGATGCCGGCGTGGGCCTCCTTCCAGGCGGCGAGGACGGCCTCGCGCATCTCCGCCGCGGACTCGACGCGCACCGTCCTGAGGCCGGGCGGGTCGGGGAGGCCCGCCGGGCCGCTCACGAGGGTCACCTCGGCCCCGCGCGCGGCGGCGGCGGCGGCCAGGGCGTAGCCCATCTTCCCGCTCGAGCGGTTGGTGAGGTAGCGCACGGCGTCCCACCTCTCCCGGGTGGGCCCGGCGGAGACGACGAGCCGCATTCCGGCCAAGTCGTGCGGGGGGACAAGGAGGCGCAGCACCTCCGCGAGAATCGCCTCCGGCTCGGGCATCCGGCCCGATCCCTCGCCCTCCTCGGCCCGGGCCATCCGGCCCACCCCCGGCTCCATCACGAGGTGGCCGCGCTCCCGGAGCTTCTTCACGTTCTCCCGCACGGCCGGGCTGGACCACATCCGGGGGTTCATCGCGGGGACGACGAGCACGGGGGACCTGGCCGAGAGGAGGAGGGTGGAGAGGAAGTCGTCCCCGATCCCCCCGGCGAACTTGCCGATGAGGTTGGCCGTCGCGGGGGCGATGACGATCAGATCGGCCCGGCCGGTCAGGGAGATGTGGGGCATGTCGCCCGGGTGGGCCGCGCCCTCGATGGGGAACATCCGCGAGATGGGGGCGCGCCCCGTCAGCACCTCGAAGGGGAGGGACTGGACGAAAGCGAGGGCGCTCCGGGTGAGGGCGGCCTGGATCTCGGCCCCCTGGAGGGCGAGCTGGCGGGCGAGCTCGACGGCCTTGTAGGCCGCGATGCCGCCCGAGACGCCGAGGACGATCCGCTTGCCCGCGAGGGCCCCGCTCATGCGCCGCCTCCCGCCGCCTTCGCGCGGTGCGCGTTGATGATGGCGGCGAGCTCCCGGAAAGCCGCGTCCAGTTCCGCGTTCACGATGACGTGATCGTAGAGGCTGCGCTGGGACATCTCCTCCTCGGCGCGCGCGAGCCGCCGCTGGATGCGGTCCTCCGTCTCCGCCCCGCGCTTGCGGAGGCGGCCGGCGAGCTCCTCCAGGGAGGGCGGCATGATGAAGACGAGGGTGGCGTCGGGGCGGCGGCGCTTCACCTGGAGGGCGCCCTGCACGTCCAGGTCCATGATGACGTCCTCGTCCGTCTCCAGGCGCCTGTCCACGGCATCGGCGGGGGTCCCGTAGTGGTCGCCGAACACCTGGGCCCACTCGAGGAAGCCGTTCCGCTTGATGAGGTCGTGGAACGCGTCGGTGCTCAGGAAGAAATAGTGGACGCCCTCTTTCTCGTAGTGGCGGGGCGGGCGGGTGGTGGCGCTGACCGAGTGCCAGATGCCGGGGATCTCGCGCACCGCCCGATCGATGAGGGAGGACTTCCCCGCGCCGGACGGGGCCGAGAGGACGAAGATGTGGCCTCGGCGCGCGCTCATTCGACGTTCTGCACCTGCTCGCGGATGCGCTCGATGGCGCTCTTGAGGTCCACGGCCCGCTGGGTGAGGGGGAGGTCGGCCGACTTTGAGGCGATGGTGTTCGCCTCGCGGTTCATCTCCTGGACGAGGAAGTCGAGCTTGCGCCCCGCCGGGCCGGGGGCGGCCAGCATCCCGCGGAACTGGGCGATGTGGCTGGCCAGCCGGCTCAGTTCCTCGCTGATGTCCCCCCGCTCGGCCGCGTAGATGAGCTCCTGCTCCAGCCGGCCCGCGTCCAGGGCGAGGCCCTCGGCGAGCCTGGCGAGGCGCTCGCGCAGCCGCGCCTGGATGGCCTCGCGCGCCTCGGGCACCCGCTCGCGGATCTCGGCGCAGATGCGCTCCACCTCGCCCAGGTGGCCGAGGAGGTCCCGGTCGAGGGCCTCCCCTTCCCGGCGGCGCATCCCTCCCAGGGCCTCGAGCGCGTCCCCGAGGGCGGCCAGCAGGGGCCCGCGCAGCTCCTCCTCGGCGAAGGAGGGCTCCTGGGGGCGCAGGGCGTCCCGGAAGGCGGCGAGGAGGGGGAGGTCCACCTCGCCCGGCAGGCCCAGTTCCCGGCCGAGCGCCCGGAGGGAGTCGGCGACGGCGCGGGCGGCCGCGGGGTCCAGGGCGGGAGCGCCGTTGGCGCCCTCGTCCAGGCGGAGGTAGACGTCGAAGCGGCCCCGGGTGAAGCGGGCCTTGATGGCCTCGCGGACCTCGCTCTCCAGCGAGAGCGACCAGCGGGGCCCCCGGACCGAGGCCTCGAGGTAGCGGTGGTTGACCGAGCGGGCCTCCACCGTCAAGGTGCCCCCCCGGAGGGGCCGCTGGCCCGAGCCGTAGCCCGTCATGCTTTCGCTGGTCACCGTCGCCTCCGAGCGGCTTAACGCCACTATCAAAAAAGATTACAGTAAGTTCCATAGAGAGCCCTGTCAATTTGCCGGGGGCGCCGCCCGGCCTCCACCGAGCCCATGGACGCCTTCGTTCTCCAAGCCATCGCCCGCGAGCTGGACGCGGCCCTCCGGGGCGCCCGCCTGGAAAAGGCCGTCCAGGCGGACCCTTTCACCTTCGTGCTCACTTTTTCCTGCGGGGACAGGCGGACCCGGCGGCTCCTCCTGAGCGGTGATCTCGCCCATCCCAGGCTCCACCTGACGGAGGAGAGCCCGCCCGGCCAGCCCGAGCCGGGTGACTTCCTCCGGAGCCTGCGCAAGCACCTGGCCGGCTGCCGGGTGACCCGGGTGGCGGCGGGGGAGTGGGAGCGCGTGGTCCAGCTCTCGTTCGAGCGGGCAGGGAGCCCGCCGGGCACTTTCGCCCTCCTGGCCGAGGTGATGGGCCGCTGGAGCAACCTCATCCTCGTGGAGGGACGGGCGGGCCGCGTCCTCGACGCCCTGCGCCTCTCCACGGGGGAGCGGAACCCGGCGCGCCCCGTGGAGCGGGGTGCTCCCTACCGCCTTCCGCCCGCCCAGAAGAAGCGCGCACCCGGCGCGGTGGACGAGAAGGATTTCCTCGGCCTCCTCGCCGAAGCGGCGTTGAAGAAAGGGAATCAGGGAGAGCGGGCGCGCTGGCTGGTGCGCACCTTCGGGGGCCTGAGCCCGGCCGTGGCCGCCGAGATCGCCGGCCGCGCCGGGGAGGACCCCCGCGTTCTCTGGGAGGCCTTCGCCTGGGCGGTGGGGTGCTACCGCGAGGGCCGCTTCCGCCCCTCGGTGATCCTGGGCTCCGGCGGGGCCCCCGCCGGGCTGAGCGCCCTGGAGGCCGCCTCCCTTCCCCCGGCGCGGGTGCAGGCTTGGCCCTCGATGAACGGGGCGGCGGAGGCCTTCTACCGCGAGGCGGCGGGCGGGGCTCCTCTCCAGGCGGGGCGGGCGGCCCTCGCAAGGACGGTGCGGGGCCACCTCAAGCGGACCGGGCGCAACCTCGCCGCCGTGGAGGAGGACCTGCGCCAGGCCGGGGAGGCCGAGGACTGCCGCCTCAAGGGGGACCTCCTGCTCCGAAACCTGGACGGGGTGGGGGAGGGGGCGGTGAATGTGCGCTTCGAGCATGAGGGCGCCCCGCTGGAGATCGCCCTCGACCCGCGCCTCTCTCCCTCCGGGAACGCCCAGCGCTACTTCCGGCGCTACAAGAAGCTCAAGCGGCTGGTCGGCGCGGGCGGGCGGCGCCGCCAGGACCTGGCGGCCGAGCGCTCCTTCCTGGAGGAACTGCTCTATGATGCCGAGGAGGCCGGGGGCCCGGAGGCCCTGGCTGGGGTGCGCCAGGCGCTGGAGGAGGGAGGGTTCGGCAAGAAGGCGCCCTCTCCTTCCCGCCGGAAGCGGGGCCGGGCGGCTCCGCCCGCCCGCCCCTACCGGAGGTTCCTCTCGACGGGCGGCTGGGAGATCTTCGTCGGCAAGAGCGCCCTGGGGAACGAGGCGCTGCTGCGCCGGGTGGCACGGGGGGGGGACACCTGGCTCCACGCCCAGGGGCTGCCGGGCAGCCACGTGCTCCTGCGGGCGGGGCGGCGGGACGGCCGGGTGCGCGTGGACTATCTCCCGGTCGAGCGGCTGCGCCGCCCCCGGGGAGGCAGGCCCGGCCAGGTGATCTTCACGGGCCAGCGGACTCTCCTGGCCTCCCCCGAGGAGGGAGAGCGCCTCTCCAGGGAGTTGGAAGCCGCCGGCGCGTAGGGGCAACCGGCCGGTCGCCCCTGTGGAAGGAGATCGGGATGGGCAAGAACGCATGGCGGCGGATGGGCGCCCTTCTGATCGCGGGAGCGCTCGCCGGCTGTGCGGGCTATCAGTGGAGAAAAGAAGGGGCGACGCCGCAGCAGACCATGCGGGATGAAGAGCTCTGCGAGCGCCACGCCGAGTCGTTCCGCCGCCCGGTCCCTCCGGGGGGGTTCTTCGGCCCCCCGGGCATGGGCGGATACTATGATCCGCGGCCCGGGGAAGAGGCCGGAGTGACCCAGCGGTTCCTCTCGTGCATGGAGGCCCGCGGCTACCAGCGGGTGAGGACCCGGTAGCGCCTACCGGCCGCTCCCGGGGCGGCGGCCTCTTTTTCGCGGAATTTTTGGCCCCGCCGGGCGCAAAAGACGATGATTGTGATATATTGTTTGTAATAGTGACCGTTTTGGCCTCCGGATTTTCCGCCCGCGTCATGAGGGCGGGTGCCCCCTCTGCACGTGCGGAGGAGGCGGGGCGCAGGGGCGTGAATCCGGCGCGGAAGCGCGCGCCGGTGTGCCGGCTCAGGAGGGTAGGTGGCGCGGGGAGCGGCGGCGGGCTTCCCGCGGAGGCTGCGAACGCCCGGAGGAGGGTGCCATGATCAAAGATGGCAGGCTCACGACAAACGGTTGGAACTTCGTCGTCTTTCTCGGGTTGATCTTCACCACGCCCTACAACCCCTTCATCGCCCACCGCTATCTGCCCATCGTCTGGTATGCCTTTGTCGCCATCTACGGCATCTGGTTGCTGGCGCGGGTGACGAAAGAGGAGGCGGGACAATGAACTGGGGCTCGCCGTACTGGATCGGTGCCTGGCTGGTGGCCTACCTGATCGTCTGCGCCTGGATCGCCTGGCGGTGGAGCACCGGGGTCGAGACCGAGGAGGACTA
>JACPCT010000188.1 GCA_016184445.1 Candidatus Tectimicrobiota bacterium
TGATGCGTTGCCTGGTCGCAGTCGCCACCCGCCAAAGTCGATTCAGCGACTTGAAAACGTTTTGGCAAAAACCTTCAGAAGAAATTCAAGCTTTCTGGAACAAGGCGGAGGTGGGCCTGAAACTAACTTTAGATTTCGTCGAAGGAAACATCCGAATCCCAGGATCGGACTTACTTCCTTCTCAGGCCTCTTTGATTCCTCTTTGTACAGTATTCTCTGATCGGAAACACATCACAGGAGAAGAAGAAAAACTTCTGCAAAAGTGGTTTTTGATCGCCAATTCTTTTTCCCGATACAGTGGCGCAATGGAAACCACATTGAACCAAGACCTTACTGCCCTAGGCCCTAAGTGCGAGGGCATTCACGCGCTCTACGAAATACTCCTGAGAGACTTGCGGGCCGAACCTAAAGTAACTGTCCAAGACCTAGAGCGGGCCGGAACCAACAGCCCCTTTTTCCCTCTTGCTTTCCTTGCCGTCATCCGCCGGGGAGCAAAAGACTGGTTTAAAGGGGTACAGGTCCACAAAGATGGGTTCAATGAAGATCAAAACATCGAATACCACCACATTTTCCCCAGAAAACACCTGAACGCGAGGAATGTTGACCGCTTCCTCCGGGACGAGATGGCCAACATCGCATTCCTTGGCCAGAAGGCCAATCGAAGAATCCTAGCGAGAAAACCCAAGGATTACTTGGAAGACATTGCCGAGTCTGCGCCAGAGCGATTGAAGGATCAGTTTGTCCCAATGGACCGAGGCCTCTGGGAACTTGATCGGTATAACGATTTCCTGGTCGCAAGACGCGGCATGTTGGCTGATGCGATGAACGAAGTTTTGAAAGGTTGAAGTCACATTTCGGAGAATCATTTCCATGCCTTCCCCCGTCATCTGGCGCCCCGACGAGGACTTCCTCCGGAACTCCAACGTCGCCCGCTTCATGCGCAGGCACGGGATCAAGGATTACCAGGAGCTCCTGGAGTGGTCGGTGGCGGACGTGCCCCGCTTCTGGAGGCTCATCCTGGAGGACATGGGGGTGGAGTGGTACCGCCCCTACGACGAGGTGCTGGACCTGAGCCGGGGCTTCGAGTGGGCCAAGTGGTTCGTGGGGGGGGAGATCAACATCGTCCACAACTGCATCGACCGCCATCTGCGCGACGGCAAGGGGGGCCGCACAGCCCTCGTCTGGGAGGGGGACGGGGGGGAGGTGCGCCGCTTCACCTACGCCGAGCTCTCGGCCGAGGTGTCACGTCTCGCCGGGGCCATGCGGGGGATGGGGATGAGGCCCGGGGAGGCGGCGGGCATCTTCATGCCCATGCTGCCCGAGACGGTCTTCGCCTTCTTCGCCTGCCTCAAGATCGGGGCGGCGGTCATCCCCATCTTCTCGGGCTTCGGCCCCGAGGCGGTGGCCGAGCGGCTGGCCCACGCGGAGGCCCGGCTCGTCTTCACCGCGGACGGGGGGATGCGCCGGGGGAAGGAGACCCCGGTCAAGCCCCTCCTCGACACGGCCCTCGGCCTCGGGACGAAGGTGGAGCGGGTGGTGGTGCTGAGGCGCACGGCCACTGATGTACCGATGAAAGCCGGGCGGGACGTGGCGTGGGAGGAGTTCACCGCCGGGCAGCCCTCGGAAGCCCCCACCGAGCGCCTGCCCGCCGAGGCGCGCTCCATGATCGTCTACACCTCGGGGACGACCGGGAAGCCCAAGGGCACGCTGCACACCCACGCGGGCTGCCTCGCCACCGTGGCGAAGGAGCTGCGCTACTGCATTGATCTCCGCGAGGGCGATACGGTGTTTTGGGTGACGGACATCGGCTGGATGATGGGCCCCTGGGAGATGATCGGCGTCCAGTTCGGGGGCGGCACCTACCTCATCTACGAGGGCGCCCCCAACTGGCCCGGGCCGGACCGGCTCTGGAAGCTGGTCGCGGACCACCGGGTGACCCAGCTCGGCATCTCCCCCACCGCCATCCGCCTCCTCATCAGCGCGGGGGAGGAGTGGGTGAGGAAGCACGACCTCTCCAGCCTGCGCCTCCTGGGCTCCACCGGGGAGCCCTGGGACCCGGCCTCCTACATGTGGTACTTCGAGAAGGTGGGGGGCGGGCGCTGCCCCGTCATGAACATCTCGGGGGGCACCGAGCTCTGCGGCTGCCTGCTCCAGCCCTACCCCGTCGCCGGCCTCACCCCCTGCTCCCTCGGGGGGCCCGCCCTGGGGGTGGACGCCGACGTCTTCGACGAGGAGGGCCGCCCCGTGCGGGACCAGATCGGCCACCTCGTCTGCAAGCAGCCCGTCCCCTCCATGACCAAGGGCTTCCTCAAGGAGGACGAGCGGTACCTGGAGACCTACTTCTCGCGGTGGCCCGGGGTCTGGTACCACGGCGACTGGGCGAAGCGGGACGCGGCGGGCCAGTGGTACCTCTTCGGCCGCTCGGACGACACCATCAACGTGGCGGGCAAGCGGGTGGGCCCGGCCGAGGTCGAGGCCGAACTGATCAAGCACCCCTCGGTGGTGGAGGCGGCCGTCATCGGCGCCCCGCACCCCATCAAGGGGGAGGGCCTCGCCTGCTTCGTGGTGCTGAAGGAAGGGACCGCCCCCAGCGACGCGCTGCGGGAGGAGCTGAAGGATCAGACGGTCGCCTACCTGGGCAAGAGCCTGCGGCCGGATGAAGTGAAGTTCGTGAGGGCGCTCCCCAAGACGCGCTCGGCCAAGATCGTCCGGGGGGCCATCAAGAAGGTCTACCTCGGCGAGGACATCAGCCGCATCGACACCAGCTCCCTCGAGGCGCCCGAGCACCTCGCGGCGATCCGGGAGGCGATCTAGAACGGGGTGCTACGCGTTCTGCATCCGCCTTTGTAGGGGCGAGGCATGCCTCGCCCCTACGGACCAGGACCGCCGCGGGCGTGCGTAGGGGCGGGTTTCAAACCCGCCCCTACGCACGCATCACCGCCGATCACGCCTGCAGGGACGACCGGCCGGTCGCCCCTGCAAAATCGAACGACAGGCACATCGGCCCCTCTTCCTTCGCCTAGAACAGCCTCCGCAGCGGGAGCTGGTAGGGCACCCCGTGGTCCCCGCAGGCCCGCTGGAGGCAGCCGTCCCTCAGGAGGTGGAGCAGGGGCTGGTCCACCTCCCCGATCCGGAGGAGCCCGGTCTGGATCCGGCCGGCCCACTCGTCCGCCAGCTTCTCCGCGTCGTCCGCCGAGATCTTCCAGCGGCACTCCGCCGCCCGGCAGTAGCAGTCGAAGCTCTCCTCGGGGGTCATGTAGAGGGTCGCGTAGTCCACCGTCAGCTCGCCGCCCTGCGGGATGTCGCGGACCGCCACCTCGAAGCCGTAGTGCGTCGCCATGCAGTTGGGGCTGCAGGAATGGTTCATGAAGCGGGCCAGGTCCCACAGCAGGATGTGGTCCCCCTCCGGCGTCCGGTAGGTGTAGCGGGCGAGCGGCTCCTCGTAGATCTCGGGCATGCCCCGGACCTGATCCGGCGTGAGGATCTGGTCCAAGGGGTCGTGCGCCCAGGTGATGGTCCCTTGGGGGATCGGGCGGGTGGCGAAAACCCCGTAGCCGATCTCGGGGCTGATGAACTGGAGCACCGTATCCGGATGGATCACCGTGCTTGCCTCCAGCCCGGCCGGATTCAGGCCGGCGCGGGGCCCACCCCGGCGGCGGGAGGAACGCAATAGGCCAGGGGGCTCGGCACGTCCGCCCGCCCCTCCAGCATGTCGAGCAGCTGACTGGCGTTCTTCAGGTAGGGGAGAACCGGCTGGGGCACCCGGGAGGCCAGGGCGAAGGCCTCCCGGACCTGGACCTCCCACTCCGCGCCCATCCGGAGGTGGTCATCCGCCCGGACCTCCCGCCGGCAGCCCGGGGCGCCGCACCGGCACTGGAGGACATGGGGCAGGTTCAGCATCCCGTAGTCGTCCGTGAGCTGCTCGCCGGGCAGGATGTCGCGCACCGCGATGTCCAGCTCATCGTTGAGGCTGAGGCTGGACGGGCTGCACGAGTGGTTGACGTACCGGCCGATGTCCCAGCAGAGGACGGCGTCTCCCTGGGCGGTCAGGTAGGCGAAGGCGGAGATGACCCCAGCGTAGCATGGAGGGAGTTCCAGCCTCCGGGCGGGGCTCAGGACGTGGTCCAGGTGACAGAGGCCCCACGTGATCGTCCCCTTGGGAATCCGCCGGGTGGCGAAGACCCCATGGCCGATCTCGGGGCTGACGAAGCGAAGTTCCGTGTCCGGGTGGATCACTCACGCCCCCGCGCAAGGGGGAGGGGAGCCCCCCATCCGGGGCGGCCCGGCCTGCCCCTGTCCTCCTCCCGGCGCCTTTCTGCCCTCTTACTCCTATCTGGCCCGCGCGTCCACATAAAGTTTCTCGATCAAGGCGACCACCGCGAGCGCCTCCTCCGGCCGGACGAGGGGATCCCTCCCCTCCCGGATGGCGCCGAGGAAGTCGCGGTGGTTGCGGTACATGGAATGCAGCTTGGGAGGCAGCCCCTCCGGCGGGGCGGGCCCCGCGGGCGGCTCCGGCAGGGGGGCCTTGCCCCTGTGCTCCCACCGGAGCACCCCCTTGCCCTCCGCGATGGCGCAGGTGCCCTCCGAGCCGTAGAGGGCGAGGGTCTCGGGGAAGCCCGGGTAGGTCACGGTCGAGGCGGTGAGGGTGGCCAGCGCCCCGCACTCCAGCTCCAGCAGGGCGGCCGCCACGTCCTCCTCCTGGTAGCCCTCCCGGACCGTGCTCACCGCCCCCCGGACCTCGGCCACCGGCCCCAGGTACCACAGGAGCAGGTCGGTGTAATGGATCCCCTGGTTCATCAGCACCCCGCCCCCGGACTCCGCCCGGGAGGCGCGCCAGGGCGCCTGCCGGAAGTAGTTCTCGTCCCGGTAGTAGTTGATCGACACCTCGGCGAGGAAGACCCGCCCCAGCAGGCCCGCGTCGAGGGCCGCCTTGAGCTGGAGCGCCCCCGGGTCGAAGCGCTTCTGGGAGACGACGGAGAGCCTCACCCCCGCCTCGGCGCACCGCGCGATGACCTCCTGGCCCGAGGCGGCGTCGTTGGCGAGCGGCTTCTCGAGAAGGACGTGCTTGCCCTCCCGGGCCGCGAGCAGGGCCATCGGGGCGTGGAGGAAGGAGGGAGCCGCCACCAGCACGGCCCCGACCGAGGGGTCGGCCACCGCCTCCTCGGCCGAACGGGCGGCCCGGCAGCCGAAGCGCCGGCACACCTCGCCGAGCCGCGCCCGGTCCGTGTCGAAGGCGCACCGGAACCCGGCCCCCTCCAGGCGGGCGAGCACCTCCGCGTGCCTCCCCCCCATCAGCCCGCAGCCGAGGAGGGCGAGGCCGAGCGGTTCCGGGGAAGCTTCGGGAGACATGAGGCTCATCCTAGGAGTGGGAGCCCGCCTGGGAATCCCCGCCGCGCTTTTCCTTGGCGATGAGCATCAGGTTCCGGATATAGGGAACGAAGTTGGGAAGGTAGGCGAGGACGCCGATGATGCTCCTCCGCTGGAAGAAGTAGATCAGCAGGATGATGGAGCCCGCCAGGCTGAGATACCAGAAGATGATGGGCACCTCGCTCCTTCCCACGCGCTCGCTGTGAATCCACTGGACGAGGAACCGGCTGCCGAAGCAGAAGTTGCCCAAGAGGCCGAACACTTCCCACGGCCCGAAATCGAAACCCAGGAACATCGCTCCCTCCGAAGACGGCCCTCCCGGGGCCGCGGGGAGTGGCGCGGCCGCCTCCTCACCCCGGGGGGGGCGGAATGTGCCTCCGTTGATACCAAAGGATGGCAAGCGTGTCGATGAGGCCCACGAACACCCGGTTCCCCAGCCCGTACTTCGAGACCCCCGCCTTCCGGGGCCGGTCGGCCACCTCGATCTGGCGCACCTCCCAGCCGTGGGTCTGCAGCAGGGTGGGGAGGAAGCGGTGCAGCCCCCGGAAGGGGACGAGCTGGGTCAGGGCCTTGCGGCGGAAGACGCGGTAGGTGCACCCGGCGTCGAGGATGCCGTCCCTGAGGACTCTTTGCCGGAACGCGTTCGCCGCCCAGGTGGAGAACTGCTTCAGCCGGGTGTCGGCCCGCTTGGGCCGGACCCCGCACACCGCCCCGGCCTCCCCGAGCGCCTCGACGAGGCGGGGGAGGTCCGCCGGGTCGTTCTGGAGGTCGGCGTCCATCGTCGCCACGATCTCCCCCTGGGAGGCGGCGAAGCCGCTCAGCTGGGCGGCGCTCTCCCCCAGGTTCCGGGGATGCTCGACGACGCGGACGCCCGGGTTGTCCCGCTCCAGGGCGCGCAGCCGGGCCAGGGTGCCGTCCGTGGAGGCGTCGTTCACGAAGATGACCTCCCACTCCCGGCCGAGCCCCTCGAGCACGGGCCGCAGCTCGGCCCACAGGGCATCGACGTTCCCCTCCTCGTTGTGGCAGGGGACGACGACGCTGAGCGAGCCCCGGAGCTCCAGGCCTCTCATGGCATTCCTCCCGCGGGACCGCCCGGCGGAGCTACCCGCCCGGGCGCCGTGGCGGCCCGGTCCACCCGCCGGTCCAGGGACTTCCACTCCTCGAAGCTGCCAAAATAGACAAGCCCCAGGCACCCGACAACCGCCAGCGCCCCCAGGCAGGCCGCCGGGTTCCGCCCCGCCAGCCACCCGCGCGCCGCGAGGGCGAGCCCCCCTGCCCCCCCCAGCACGCCCGCCCAGGCGAGAAGCGAGACCCCTCCCGCGACGAACGCCGCATAGTAAGCCCCGAGCGCCACCCCTGCGCCCAGGAGGGCGAAGAGGACCCCCAGCGAGCCGGCCAGGAGCCTCCCGCCGGCGCTCCCCGCCGGGGAATGGAGGTGGGCCAGCACGGCGTCCGCCGTCATCAGGCCCAGGAAGGGC
>JACPCT010000189.1 GCA_016184445.1 Candidatus Tectimicrobiota bacterium
CCCGCCGCGCTCCTCCGGCGGCTGATGCTCAAGGCGTTCCGGCACACGGCGGCCTATGACGCGGCCATCTCGGCCTACTTCGCCGCCCAGGAGGAGGACGGCGACCTGCCCGAGCGCCTGGTGATCGAGCTGAACCGCGTGCGCACCCTCCGCTATGGGGAGAACCCCCACCAGCGCGGCGCCTTCTACCGCGCGGGGGGCCCGGCCGGCTTCTCCCTCGCCGACGCCGAGGTGCTGGGCGGGAAGGAGCTCTCCTTCAACAACTACCTCGACCTCGCCGCTGCGGCGGAGCTTGCGGCGGACATGGAGGGGCTGGCCTGCGTCATCATCAAGCACACCAACCCGAGCGGGGTGGGGCTGGGGGACACCCAGGCCGCGGCCTACGAGCGCGCCCTGGCCTGTGATCCCGTCTCCGCTTTCGGGAGCATCATCGGCTTCAACCGCAGGGTGGACCGCGAGGCCGCCGAGGCCATGCGCAGCCTGTTCGTGGAGGCGGTGGTGGCCCCCGACTACGACTCGGGCGCGCTCGAGGTCTTCCGCAAGAAGAAGAACCTCCGGATCCTCCGCCTCCCCGGCCTGGGGGCCATCCCGCCGGGCGGCCTCGACCTCCGTTCGGTGCCGGGCGGGGTTCTCCTCCAAGAGCGGGACCGGATCGGCGAGGAGGACTTCGCGTGGAAAGTGGTCACCCCCCGGGCCCCCTCGCCCGAAGAGGAGAAGGCGCTCCGCATCGCCTGGCGGGTGGCTCGCCACGTGAAGAGCAACGCCATCGTGCTCGCCGACGCGCGGGGCACCGTGGGAGTGGGCGCGGGCCAGATGAACCGGGTAGACTCAGTGCGCCTCGCCGCCGACCGCGCCCAGCTTCCGGTGAAGGGGACGGTCCTCGCCTCGGACGCCTTCTTCCCCTTCCGCGACGGGGTGGACGAGGCCGCCAAGCGCGGCGTGCGCGCCGTAGCGGAGCCGGGGGGCTCCTTGCGCGACGACGAGGTGATCCAGGCCGCCGCCGAGCACGGGATCGCCATGGTGTTCACGGGGCGCCGCCATTTCCGCCACTAATCCCTCCATGGGCCCCGACGTTCTATCGGCCGTCTCCTTTTCGCTCGGGGAGGAAGTCCCGCCGGTGGAGTTGTTCCGCCGGCTTGAGGTCTTCCTCAACGCCCTGGCTGCCCTTCCCAAGAGGTCCTGGCGCCCGCGCATCGACCCGCGCGGCCTCCGCGTCGAGGGCCCCGGCCTGCGCCGGGTGGAGGCCCTGCTGGACCGGCTGGGTGTGCCCGCCCCGGGGCGCCCGGTCGTGCACGTGGTGGGGACGAGCGGGAAGGGCTCGACCGTCCTCATGATGGCCGAGGCCTTCCACGCCGCGGGCGTCCGCACGGCGGCTTTCTTCTCTCCCCACCTGACCTCCCTCGCCGAGCGGTTCTGGATCACCGGCAGGTTCCTCGATCCTGCCTGGGCCGGCCGCTGCGGCGCCCGCCTCGCCCAGGCCGCCGGCGACATGGCCAAGGACCCCGCTCTGGGGCCCCCTTCCTACTTCGAGGCGACGCTGGGCATATTCCTCCTCGCGGCGGAGGAGGCGGGCTGCGAGATGATCCTTCTCGAGGCGGGGCTGGGGGGGACCTATGACGCGACGAACGCCGTCACCCCCGCCGCCCTCGACGTGGTGACGCCCATCGGGCTGGATCACACCGACCTGCTCGGGGAGACCGTGGCCCGGATCGCCCGTGACAAGGCGGGGATCATCACCCGCGGCGGGCGCGTCATCTCCGGCGTGCAGCATGTGAGCGCCCGGCGCGAGCTGGCCCGGGTGGCACGGGAGCGGGGGGCCTCTTTGATCTCCCCGCCCGAGGTGGAGCGCCTCGCCTGGGGGGTGGACGGCTGCCGCCTCGACCTCTGCTTCCCGGACGGGGAGCGCTGGGAGGGGCTGCGCACCCGGATGTGCGGCGGCCACCAGGCGCTCAACGCGGCCGTCGCGGCGGGAGCCTGCAGGCTCCTCGGCCTGCGGGAGGAGGCCGTGCGTGCGGGCGTCTGGGCCGCGCGGCTGCCGTGCCGCCTGGAGGCGATGCCCGATCAGCCGGCCGTGATCCTCGACGGCGCCCACAACCGCGACAAGGCTCGCGCCCTGGCCGAGGCGATGGACCAATGGCCCGGACGGCGGCGCATCTTCGTCCTCGGGGCGGTGGGCGACAAGGACTACCGCGGCATGGCCCGGGTGCTCGCCCCGGCGGGCCACCACTTCTTCGTGACCCTTCCGCCCGGTGGTGTGCCGCGCCCCGGCCTGCCCCCCGAGAAATTCCGCCAAGCGCTGGTGCGCGCGGGGGCTCGCAACGTCGATGTGGTCATGGACCCCTGGAACGCCCTCGACGCCGCCCTCGCCGACGCCAGGGAGGGGGATGTCGTGGTGGTGGCGGGCTCCCTCTACCTAGCCGGGGAACTGAGAAGGCGGTGGGTGCCCGAGAGCCGCATCCTCGAGACGGGCCGGGCTTTCCCGCCGGAGCTCGGCTTGTGAGGGAAATCCTCTCCTTCGGTCCCGCCCAGCGCACCCCTCCTCCGGTGGCCGACTGCCGGGGGCGCCTTTTGGATTTCACCCGCGTGCGGATCATGGGGGTGCTGAACGTCACCCCGGACAGCTTCTCCGACGGCGGGAAGTTCTTCGATCTCTCCCGCGCCCTCGAAGCGGTTGCGCGCATGACGGAAGAGGGGGCGGACATCATCGACATCGGGGGGGAGAGCACCCGCCCCGGCTCCGCGCCCGTGGACGAGGCGGGCGAGCTGCGGCGCGTCATGCCCGTGCTGGAGAGGCTCGGCCCGTCGAAGGGGCCGCTTCTCTCCATCGACACGCGCAAGCCGGGGGTGGCCCGCGCCGCCCTCGAGGCGGGGGTCCACGTCCTGAACGACGTGGGGGGGCTCGCCGACCCCGCCATGCGCGAGGCCGCCGCCCGCGCGGGGGCGCCCGCCGTCGCCATGCACATGCGGGGGGAGCCCCGGACGATGCAGGAGAACCCGGTCTATGACGACGTTGCCCGGGAAGTGGCGGCCTACCTGGAGGGCCGGGCGCGGGAGGCCGAGGCGGCGGGGGTTCGCTCGGTGTGGGTCGACCCGGGCCTCGGCTTCGGGAAGACCTGGGACCACAACCTGGAGATTCTCCGCCAGCTCCCGGCGTTTACGGCGATGAGGCGGCCGGTCGTGATCGGGGTCTCGCGCAAGGCCTTCGTGGGGGCCGTTACGGGAGTGGCCCATGCCGGGGACCGTTTGGTCGGGAGCAAGGTGGCGGAGGCCTTCGCCGCCCTCGCGGGCGCGGACGTCATCCGCACCCACGACGTGAAGGCCGCCGCCGAAGCCCTCAAGATGGCGGCGGCCCTCGCACGGGGAACCGCAGAGGAGCGCTCGGGCGCCGGGTAGTGGGTCAGTTTGATTTCTGACCCGGTTGGCGGCTATGGTTGATACGGCTAATTCCAAGTTGGGCGGCGTGAGGCGCATGTAATGCGACTTCCGAAGCCGGTCGTGCGTATCGCGAACGCGGTCACCAACCTCGCCCTTCTCGTGGGCGTCCCACGGCCTCCATACACCCGTGAAAACGCGCTCATCATCGAAACCGTCGGCCGTCGCTCGGGTAAGCGGCGCCGCATCCCTGTGGGGTATCTCGACGACGGCGGGCGCATCATCGTCGTCGTGGAGGACGGCTCCCGCGCCCCCTGGGTCCGCAACGCGCTCGCGAACGACGGTCGCCTCCGGATTCACTTGCACGGAGCATGGCGCCCGGCCCGCTTGCGGATCCTCGACGAAGATCCGGAGAGTTGTCTTCGCCGGATGAATCGAGTGCATGCGGCATTCGTGCGTCTCGAATCGGAGTACGCCGGGAGTCGTGGAGATCTTGCCCGAATGAGGTACACGTCGAGTTGAGTGCCGTCCAACAAGTTGTCGGCCACGGGCTCCGGCTGCACGGGTAGCCTAGTGAACGACGCGGCGTGGTGGGTTTCGCGCACCACCGCGGCTTAGCGGCTGGGCGTGGAACGAATCGGACAAACGTCGTTACGATGAGCACTTCACCGCTTAAGCATTAACCGACGGTCTGGGTAGACCGGCCCAGTGCCGGGCACCGGGGCCTGTTGACACCGCCTGCTCCCGTCTCTAGTCTTATTTGAGCCATTCAGCCGATGGGCCCCGGACTGTCTTGGCCGGGAGCCCGCTTCGGCCTGGGCGCTTGGTTTTTCATGGAATAACGGCGTTCACCCTCGAGGGAGCGACCATGGTCACGGCCACCCACCACAGGAAAGTCACCTCGGCCTCCGTCCGCGCCAGCAAGGGGGGCGAGAAGCTCACCTCCGTCACCGCCTACGACTATCCCACTGCCAAGATCGCCGACCAGGCGGGGGTGGATATCCTCCTCGTCGGGGACAGCCTCGGGATGGTGGTCCTCGGCTACCCGGACACCACCAAGGTCACCCTCGGCGACATGCTCCACCACACGAAGGCCGTCGCCCGGGCCAAGCCGGCGGCGCTGGTGGTGGCCGATCTCCCCTTCCTCTCCTATGGCGTGGACGTGCGCGACACCATCCGCAGCGCGGGCCGCCTCATCCAGGAGGGCGGAGCGGAAGCGGTCAAGCTGGAGGGCGGGGTGCGGGTGCGCGAGGAGATCCGCGCGGTGGTGGGCTGCCAGATCCCGGTGATGGGCCACGTGGGGCTCACCCCGCAGAGCGTCCACGCCTTCGGCGGCTACAAGATCCAGGGCAAGAAGAGCGAAGACGCCGACCGCGTGCTGCGCGACGCGGTGGCGGTCCAGGAGGGGGGTGCCTTCTCCGTCGTCCTCGAGGGAATCCCCGCCGCCCTCGCCGAGCGGATCACCCGGGAAATCGACATCCCCACCATTGGCATCGGAGCCGGTCCTAGCTGCGACGGGCAGGTGCTCGTCCTCCACGACATGCTCGGCCTATACCCGGATTTCCGGCCCAAGTTCGTCAAGGTGTACGATGAGCTCGGGGAGTCTGCCCAGGCCGCCCTCGAACGGTTCTGCCGCGAGGTGCGGGAGGGCGTCTTCCCCGGGCCCGAGCATTCCTTCTAGTTTCCGTTGCGGATCCTGAAATGCGCGAAGCGCATGCTGGCGCCGGGGGTGTCCCTTGATTGACCTGGCGGCGCGCGTCACCCTTCCCTCGCCCGAGATCCTGGCCGCGGCCTGGCGCCGGCTGGACCGCCTCACCAAGCCTCCGCGCAGCCTGGGACAGATCGAGGAGTGGGGGGCCCGCTACTGCGCCATCCGGGGGGAGGTGCCGCCCCCGCCCCTGCGTGCGGGCGCGTTGGTTTTTGCGGCAGATCACGGGGTGACGGCGGAAGGGGTGAGCGCCTATCCCGCCGAGGTGACGGCCCAGATGGTCCTTAACTTCGTGCGGGGCGGGGCCGCTGTGAATGCCCTGGCCCGGGAGCAGGGGGCCGCGCTGCGGGTGGTGGACGTGGGCGTCCGGTCGGATCTCCCGCCCCATTCGGGGCTCCTCATCCGCAAGGTGGCCCAGGGGACGCGGAACTTTCTGCGGGAGCCCGCCATGACGGCGGCCGAGGCGGAGGAGGTCCTGCGGGGGGGGTTCGATGCGGCCCAAGGGATGGCCAGGGAGGGAGTGACCGCCCTCGCCCTGGGCGAGATGGGAATTGGCAACACCACGGCGGCGGCGGCCCTCTCGGCAGCCTTGCTGGGGTTTCCCGCCCCGGAGCTGGTGGGGCCGGGCACGGGGGTCGAGGGCCCGGCGCTCGAACGGAAGCGCGAGGTGGTGGAGGGTGCCTTCCGGCGGATCGGCCCCGGCCCGAGGCCGCCGATGGAGGTGCTCCGCCAAGTGGGGGGATTCGAGATCGGCGCCCTGGCTGGGGCCATCCTGGGAGGAGCGGCGGCGGGAGCGGCGGTCTTCGTGGACGGCTTCGTGGTGACCGCGGCGGCCCTCCTCGCCCGGGCGCTCTGCCCGCAGGCGATGGCATACTGCTTCCCGTCCCACCTGTCCGCCGAGCCGGGCCACGCCCGCCAGCTGGAGAGCCTGGGCTGGGAGCCGCCCATCCGGATGGCCATGCGGTTGGGGGAGGGCACGGGAGCGCTGCTCGCGGTGGGGCTCCTGCGGGCGGGCTTGCGCGCCTTCGTTGAGATGGCCACATTCGAGGAGGCGGGTGTGAGCGATAAACGGGAGCCGGGGGGCGGGACTTGAAAGCCTTCGCGCTGGCAGTGCGCTTCCTGACCGTGCTTCCCTGGCCGGGTGCGCCCGAGACGCCCGGGCCGGCGGACTTCGCCAAGGCGGTCGCGCGCTTTCCTTTCGTGGGACTGGTGGTGGGCGTGCTGCTGGTGCTCATCGATGGGGCGCTGGGGCTCTTCTTCCCGCTGCCGGTGCGGAGCGTAGGGGTGGTCGCCGCGCTGGCCCTTTTAAGTGGGGGCCTGCACCTGGACGGCCTTGCGGACTGGGCGGACGGGATGGGCGGGGGGGACAGCCCCGAGAGCCGCCTTCGGATCATGAAGGATTCTTCCTGCGGCCCAATGGGCGCCGCGGCGATCAGCCTCGTTCTCCTCGTGAAGTACGCCGCGCTGATCTCCCTCCCCGGGCCGGGCCGATGGCAGGCGCTTCTGGTGGCGCCCGTGCTGGCCCGGGCCACGATGGCGGTCCTGCTGGCCTTTCTTCCCTACGCGCGCCCCGAGGGGGGGACAGGTGCCGCTTTCGCGCAGACGGTGAGCCCGGGAGAGGGCTACGCCGCGGCGGGCTGGGCGCTTGTACTCTGCGTGGTATTGGGGGGATTGGGGGGCCTGATCGCGGCCCTCGGGGCCGCCGCCGCTCTCACGGCGGGGCTGAGGCACCTCCTACGCGTCAAGTTGGGGGGAGGAACGGGCGATGCCTATGGTGCGGGCGGCGAGTTGGGCGAGGGGCTCTCGCTTGCGTTGTGCGCCGCATGGTGGGGGGGATAATCGACCGGCTCCCGCGCTTGGTTCCCAGATGATGCCCCGCAGAAATCCTCCCACCGCCTTCCACGGTCACTTGTAATTTCAGCCGAATCAATCAATTAAGATGAATACGCGGTTAATTCTTTCGTTTTTTATTTTCCTCCCGTATTGTGATTTGCCTTATATTTCATCTGAAGCTATTCAGGAAAATCGCTGAAATTCCTTCCTTTCGGCAAGAATTCCGTTGACACCCCTGAAGTGGGAGGATATATACGACGTTATTAGTGGGGGAAAATGGGTCATCGTGGGGGAGCCTCCCATGCTCATCAGCTCCCACGTCGTATCTGTGGACGTGAA
>JACPCT010000443.1 GCA_016184445.1 Candidatus Tectimicrobiota bacterium
GGCTCCCGCTGCTCCGGAGCGAGCATGAGATGGAGAGCTTCTTCTCGCGCGAGGCGAGCTTCCTCCTGAACAACGTGGTCCTCGTGGGGATGACCTTCGCCGTCTTCTGGGGGACCATCTTCCCCGTCGTCTCCGAGGCGGTGAAGGGCATCAAGGTGACGGTGGGGCCCCCCTTCTTCAACCAGGTGAACGTCCCCATCGCCATCCTCCTCATCTTCCTGGCCGGCGCCTCGCCCCTCCTCGCCTGGCGGATGACGTCCGCCCGGCAGTTCCAGAGGAGCTTCGTCTATCCCGCGGTGGTGGCGGCGGGCGGGCTGGCCGTTCTCCTCCTCTTCGGGGTGACGCACCTCTACGCGGTCCTCGCCATCTCGCTCTCCATCTTCGTGGTCGCCACCATCTGGCTCGAGTACTGGCGCGGCGTCTCTTCCCGGGTGCGTCACCAGGGGGAGAACGTCCTGGAGGCCCTCTGGGAGCTCACGATGCGCAACAAGCGCCGCTTCGGGGGCTACATCGTCCACCTGGGGATGGCCGTCCTCTTCATCGGGGTGGCCGCTTCCTCGGCCTACCAGCAGGTGGGGGAGGTGCGCCTGCGCCCCGGCGAGAGCTTCGCCATGAACAGCCTCCGGCGCCGCTTCGAGGGCCTGCGCGAGGACAAGACCGACCAGTACCGCTCCGCCTTCGCCCGGCTGGCCGTCTACGAGGGGGGCCGAAAGGTCGGCGAGGTCGAGCCCGAGAAGCGCATCTACTTCACCCCGCCCCAGCCCACCACCGAGGCGGGCATCCGGCGCGGCTTCAAGAACGACATCTACGCCGTCTTCGCCGAGGCGGACGAGGACGGCGCCACCTTCCGCTTCATGGTCAACCCCCTCCTCAACTGGGTCTGGGCGGGCGGGATCATCTTCGGCCTGGGCGCCATCGTGTGCTTCCTCCCGGAGCGCTGGGGAAGGCGGAGGCGCCCCTTCTCCTCTCCCGCGCTCGCGGAGTAGGCCGTGGAGATCCTCACCGTGGGCGTGGTGGGCGCCGCCGTCGCCTCCTCGTTCCTCTACGCCATCTGGCCCCTGCTCCGGCCCCCCGAGGATGGGCAGGGCCTCCTGCCCGGCGCGAACGGCCGCGAAACGCGGGAGCAGGAGGTCGCGCGCCTCCTCCTGGAGCGCGACCAGGCCTACAAGGGCATCCTGGACCTCGAGTTCGACCGCCAGATGGGGAAGCTCTCCGACGAGGATTTCGCCCAGATGATGGGGTCCGCCCGGGCCCAGGCGCTCGAGGTCCTCCGCAGGCTGGAGGCCCGCGGGGTGGAGGAGGGCGCCGCGCCGCTCCAATTGAGCGAGCGCGAGGCGGGCCGGGAGGCCGGGCGCCTGGCGGCGGCCATCCCGGCGGCCGATGAGAACGAGGAGGAGGACGAGGCGCCCGATCCCTCCGGCGAGCAGACGCTGGACGCGCGGCTGGAGGAGGAGATCCTCGCCTACCGGAAGGTGAAGCCCCCCGAGGCCCCTCCCGCCCCGAAGCCGAGGCCCGCGCCCCCCAAGCCGAAAGCCGCCGCCCCCGCGGCGCCGGAGCCCGCGCCCATCCGCTTCTGCCCCTCCTGCGGGGTGAAGGTGGCCTCCCGCGCCTGGGCGCGCCGTTGCCTGATGGCGCTCGCCGTTTCCGCCGGCGTGACGCTCGTCCCCTCGCCGGTCTTCGCCGCCCCGGCCGCCCCGCCGCCGCGTTCCCCCCAGGCCCCCGCCGCTCCTCCCGGGGGGGCTCCCCCGGCGGCCGCGCCCAAGAAGATCGAGGGGCCGACCACCACCGACACCTCCACCCTCCACCTGGCGCGGAACCTGCTGACGGTCCGCCTGGAGAAGGGCTTCTACGAGATCATGGAGCTGCTCGACTTCGAGAATAAGGGGAAGGCCACCATCGTCTCGAAGGACGGCGCCCCCACCCTGCGCATCGTGCTCCCCCGGAGCAGCAACGTCCGGAACCCGAACGCCACGATCGAGGCCGCCCCCCACGGCATGGAGCAGGAGTTCCTGCGGACGATGGGCGCCGAGATCCTCTCGACCGAGCCCATCCCGCCGGGGCGGAAGATGGTGGTCCTCCTCTACCGCCTGGCGGACGAGTACGGCGGGATCACGGTCGAGAAGCCCGTCGCCTACGGCACCGGGAACTTCGTCCTCCTCCCGGAGAAGGACCGGGTGCAGGCGCACGCGCAGAGCCTGGCGCGGCAGGAGGCGGTCACCTTCCAGGATCGCACCTACGACCGCTTCACCGGGTCCACGCGGACCGGCACCTCCGTGCGCTTCCACGTCCAGGCCCCGGCCTCGGGCGGGGGGCTCGGGATCTTCTACGCGGCGGGAGGCGGCATCCTGGTCCTGGGGGGCCTGTTCAGCCTCTGGGTGAGAAACCGGAGGGGCCGGGCGCTCTCCCTGCGGGTGGAGCGGGAGAGCCTCCTGCGCCAGATCGCCGCCCTCGACGACCGGCTGGCCCAGGGGGAGATCTCCGCCGGGGACCACCGCCGCGAGCGGGG
>JACPCT010000190.1 GCA_016184445.1 Candidatus Tectimicrobiota bacterium
GACTCGGCGTTCACCCAGAGGACGAAGTAGTCGAGCGCCATCATCGAGACGGGGGTCAGGTCCCTCCAGTTGAAGGGCACGCCCGTCGCGATCGGCGTGGTGAAGAGGTTCGAGAGGGTGATGATGATCACGTGGGGGTTGCCCTTCTGGGACTTCACGTGCAGGAAGCCCTCGGCCCCCGCGCCCCCCGACTTGTTCACGACGAGGAAGTTCACCGGCGCGAGCTTGTTCTTCTGGATCAGGGCCGACATGAAGCGGGCCATGAGGTCCGCCCCGCCCCCGGTGCCCGCCGGGATGACGAACTCGACGGGCTTGGTGGGCTGCCAGGCCGCCTGCGCGGCCCCGAATGAGAAGAGGAGCGCCGCGAGAAAGAGCGCCCACACCACTCCTGCCATCCGCTCCGGTCGATGCATGATGGTTCCCTCCCAAGTTGAGGAACTCATGGTTCGATGCGGGAAACATCCCAGCGGCGGCCGATCTTCCCTCGCCTCCAGGCGCGTTCTCACTCGCACCCCCTTGTCCGGCGACGCGATGGGGGCCCGAAGCCGGAACTCCAATGAATTCATGCGAGATGGATAAACCATAGGGGATACCGCTCGATCATGTCAAGGGCTTTGTTGGCGTTTTTTGACGCGGGATGCGCGGGAGTTCCGGATTTCCGGTCAGGCGCCGGGCCAGGCCCGCTCCAGGGGGCCTAGTCCCACTGGAGAATCCGCAGGTAGCCCTCCCGGGGGATCTCAACCCGGGGCGGCAGGCCCTCGGCCTCCTTGTGCATCTGGATGGTCCGGAGGTGGGCGTAAGCCTCCCAGAGGATGTGTCGGAAGGTGTATTCGAGGTTGAAGTGGATGAGGTCCGGATCGGCCGGATCCTTGCGGTGGCCCGTGGGGTGGGCGCTGAGGGAGAGTTCCCGCCAGGCGCGCACGTCCTCGGTCTCGCCCGGGCGGCGGGTGCCCCAGGGGAGGCGCTCGCTGATCTCCCGGGCGCGGAGGGAGCCCAGGGTCTCCCGGCCCAGGACTTCCCAGGCCAGGGCGAAGGCGTCCTCCTGCGCCGCGAGGAGGCCGCCGATGGCGCGGAAGCGCTCGGGGTTCATCATGCGGCC
Source organism: Candidatus Tectimicrobiota bacterium (assembly GCA_016184445.1). Taxonomy (GTDB): domain Bacteria; phylum UBA8248; class UBA8248; order UBA8248; family UBA8248; genus 2-12-FULL-69-37. The sequence continues at coordinate 1,100 of JACPCT010000190.1, forward strand.
GGAGAAGCCCGAGCGGAGGAGCTCCGGGCCGCGCGGGAGCCGCTCCCCGAAGAGGATGGCCCCCCAGCGCACGAGGAGCCAGCGGTAGGGCACCGAGGCCATGTGGCTCACTTGGTCCCGGATGGACCAGAGGCCCCAGCCCTTCTCCGGGCGCTTGCGGTCGAGCTGGGCCTCGCCGAGGCCCTCCACCTCCGCCCGGTAGAGGGCGGGGACGCGAGGATAGCCGGGGAAGAGATCGCGGGCCGGGGTGGAGGGGTCCGCCGCCATTCTCGCTCCTGCGCGGGGAGGGGGCCTAGGAGATGACCCGCTCGATCTCGAGGCGCAGCGCGTCGAGGTCGACGGGCTTGGTGATGTAGCCCTCCGCCCCCGCCTGGAGGCAGCGGTCGCGGTCCTCCTTCATCACCTGGGCGCTCACCCCGAGGATGGGGATGCCGCGCGTGGCGGCGTCGGCCTTGATGCGGCCGATGGCCTCGAAGCCGTCCAGGACAGGCATGCGCAGGTCCATGAGGATGAGGTCGGGGCGCTCGCGCCGGGCGATCTCGACGGCCTCCTGGCCGTCGAAGGCCGAGAGGATGCGGTCCGCCTGCCGCATCAGCAGCCGCATGAGCTTGTGGTAGTCCTCCACGTCGTCCACGATGAGCACGCTCCGGCCCGACCAGGGCTCCTCCGGCTCCTCCGCTCTGGCCCGGCCGCCCGCCCCGGGGCCCGACGGCTCACCGGCGGACCGCAGGGTGGGCAGGGCGAAGGTGAAGGTGCTGCCCCCGCTGACCCGGCTCTCCACCCAGATGCGCCCGCCGTGGAGCGCGAGGAGCCTCTGCGTGAGGCTCAGGCCGATTCCCAGGCCCCCGGCCCGCCGCCGGTGGCCGGACTCGAGCTGGCGGAAGCGCTCGAAGATGACCCTCTGGTGCTCGGGCGCGATGCCCATGCCGTCATCCTGGACGCTCACCCGCACCTCCCCCGGCTCGAGCCAGGTCCGGATCCGCACCGTGCCCCCCCGGGGGGAGTACTTGACCGCGTTGTCGAGGAGGTTCTGGAGGACCTGGCGGATGCGCGTGGGGTCGCACACCACCGCGCCGCAGGCGGGGTCCAGCGTGCACTCCAGGGAGAACCCCTTGGGGAGCTGGGAGAGATGCGTCTCCACCGTGGAGGCCACGAGGCGGTTCAGCGGGATCTCCTGGAGGTCCAGCCGCACCCCCCCCACCTCGATCCGGTCCAGGTCGAGCAGGTCCTCGATGAGGTGGGCGAGGTATTTCCCGGCGTCCTTGACCTTGCCCACCAGGTTGACCGTCTCGGCGTCCTTGGAGTTGAGGAGGACCACGTCGCTGAAGCCGATGATGGCGTTGAGCGGGGAGCGCAGCTCGTGGTTCATGTTCGAGAGGAACTCGCTCTTCGCCTGGTTGGCCTCCTCGGCGCGGTTGCGCGCGACCTGGAGCTCGCGCGTGCGGTCCTGCACCGTCTTCTCCAGGGAGACGTGGGTCTCCTGGAGCACCCGGTAGAGCTCGTAGCTCTCCAGGGCGTAGGCGCAGTTGAGGAGGACGATGGACACGAGGTTGAGGGTGGCGTCGTAGATGTTCGCCGCGGGGGAGGGCAGCGTGCCGAGGAACATGCCCCGGGTGCGCGGGCGGGTGGCGATCACGTGGAGGAGCAGGCGGCCGTCCCCGTCCCGCGCGGGCACCATGACCGACCGGAACTGGAAGAGGGACCAGGCGAAGGTGCCGTCCTCGATGAGCCGGTCCGCCTCCCTCTGGAGGCTGCCGCGCGCGTGCCCGGGCTCGCAGTCGGCGAGGGTGAAGCCCTGGTCCTCCTCGTTGACGGTGAAGAAGGCCATCCCCTCGAAGGGCACCAGCCGCTTCAGGCGCAGCTTGGTCTCCGCCATGATCTGGGCGGTGCTCCGCTCCCCGCTCAGGACGGCCTGGAAGTCGTTGCTCGAGGACACCATGTTGAGCGTTTCCAGGGTCCAGCGGTTCACCTCCTCGAGGTACTCGAGGCGGGCTTCCAGCTCCCGGATCCGGGCGTCGTCGCCGGGCGTCATCGTCCGTCCTCGAGGAACTGCGCGACGGCGTCGGAGACCTGCCGTTCGAGCTGGAGGATGGCGGGGGAGAGGATGCTGATCGAGAGCCGCAGCCCGTCCCACGCGAGGGGCTCCAGGGGGGGCACATGGCGCTCCCCGCTCGTGCCCATCTGCAGGGCGTTGGCGATGAGGTCGCTCAGGTGGATGACGCTGCTCTCCAGCGGGAAGCGGCCCGCCCGGCTGGGGACGTGGTGGCACCGCACCGCCTCCGTCAGGCTCGGGGGAAGCTTCCAGAAGGCGAGCATCTCCCCGCCGATTTCGGCGTGGTCGGTGCCCATCACCTCGCGCTCCACCTGGTAGAGGATCCTCCCCCCCTCGATGCAGCGGAGGAGGGCCTCCTTCGCCTCCTCGGCCTTGTGGCGGTAGAGGATGAGGTGCCCGATGTCGTGCAGGAGGCCGGCCACGAAGAAGCGCTCCACGTTGGGCTCCTGGTGGTAGGCGGCGAGGATGCGGGCCGCCACGCCGCACGCGATGCTGTGCGTCCAGAAGGCCTTGGGGTCGAGGAGGACGATGGGGATGCCCCTGAACATCTGGATGATGGAGGTCGCCAGCGCCAGGTCGCGCAGCTGCTGGATGCCCACGATGGTGACGGCGTGCGTGATGGTCTCGATTCGGGAGGGGAAGCCGAAGAAGGCGCTGTTGACCAGCTTGAGGAGGCGCGCCGAGAGGCTCTGATCCGTGCTGATGATCTCGGCGACCTGGCGCATGGAGGTGCGCGGGTTGTTCACCGCGGCGTCCAGGTGGTGGAAGATCGTGGGCAGCGAGGGGACGGCGTCGTCCGGGCCCAGGAGCTGGCGCAGGTCGAGAAGGGTCAAGTCCCCGCCTCCTAGAGCTTCTTCACGGCCCGGAGGAGGCAGAGGCGGTGGAGCTCCTCCATGAAGGGGTGCCCGGCGTCCACGTGGCGGAAGCGCTCCTTGAGGACGGCCTGGGCCCTCTGCAGTATCCGGGGGTCCACCTGGGCCGCGGCCGCCACGTCCTGGCGGGTCACCCCCTGGATGTCGGCCTCCGTCACCCCCCACGCCTTGAAGATGTGAAGGTGCTTCTCGGTGATGGCGCTCCCGGCGGTCAGGAGCACCCGCCCGTTGCGGGCCTTGGCGTCGGCGGCGAGGACCATGCCGCTCTCGAGGTTCTCGAGGTTGATCACGCCCATGGCTCTAGGGTCCCGCGCCGGTTCCGGGCCCGCCCCGTGCGGGCGCCGGGATTGCCCCGATGCAAGGTACTTTATAGCACAGGAGCCCCGCGGGCTCTTCCCGGCCCCTCCATGCGGCCCGGGCCGCCCCGCGCGGCGGTCCCGGTGCGGGGCGTGGACAAGCCGGGGAGGGGGCGCTAGATTGGAGCCCCTCGGGAAAGCCGCGATCGCAGGCATGCGCCCTGGAGGATGACCATGGCCGAAGCCAAGGACATGGGAGGAGCGGCGGTCGGCCAGACCCTCCCCTTCCTGGACGCCCCGGAGAAGGCCGCCGGGGCGGCGTTGTATCTCGACGACCTGCGCCTGCCCGGGATGCTGACGGGCCGGGCGCTGCGGAGCGCGCACGCCCACGCGCGCATCGTCTCGGTGGACGCCCGGGAGGCCCGCCAGGTGCCGGGCGTCGCGGCCGTCCTCACGGGGGCCGATCTGCCGGATGGGCCGCGCATGATCCCCCACCGCCGGGGCGCCCCCCTCGTCGCGCGCGACCGGGTGCGCTACATGGGGGACGTCGTGGCCCTCGTGGCGGCCGAGACCGAGGGGGCCGCCGAGGCCGCGCTGGAGCGGATCCGGGTGGAGTACGAGCCCCTCCCCGTGGCCCAGGACCCGCGCGAGGCGATGGCCGCCCAGGCGCCCCGGCTCTGGCCCGAGGGCAACCTCCTCAACCACGCCAAGATCCGCAACGGGGACGTGGAGGAGGGGTTCCGGCGGGCCGACGTCGTCGTCGAGAACGAGTACCAGACGCCCTCCGGCGAGCACCTCTACCTCGAGGTGGAGTCGGCTGCGGTCGCCCCCCTTCCGGGCGGGGGATGCCAGATCTGGGGCTGCACGCAGCAGCCCTTCCTGGTGCGCCAGAACGCGGCCCGGGCGCTGGGGCTCAAGGGCGAGACGGCGGTGCGCTTCGTCCAGACCATCCCGGGCGGCGCCTTCGGCGGCAAGAGCGAGGCGAGCCTCGACGTGTGCCTGCGGGCGGCCCTGCTCGCCCGGGCGGCCCAGCGGCCGGTCAAGCTGGTCTACTCGCGGGAGGAGAGCATGATCGCCTCCTCCAAGCGCCACGCCGCCTTCATCCGCTCGCGCACGGGGGCGGCCCGGGACGGGCGCATCGTGGCGGCCGAGGTGGAGGTCTACCTCGACAAGGGCGCCTACGCGGCCAACGGGGGGGACAACCCGCCCGCCTTCAAGCGCGCCACCTACCATGCGCTCGGCCCCTACCAGATCCCCAACGTGAAGGTGGACGTCTACTGCGTCCACACGAATCACCCCTACGGGGGGCAGATGCGCGGGCCCGGGTGCCCCCAGGTCCACTTCGCCTGCGAGCAGCAGATGGACGAGCTGGCCCGCGCCCTCCAGATCGACCCCATCGAGCTGCGCCGCATCAACGGGCTCAAGGTCGGGGCGCGCACCCCCTGGAACCAGCGCCTCCCGGAGAGCGTGGGCCTGCTGGAGACCCTCGCCAAGGCGGAGGAGGCCTCCGGCTGGAGCGGGCGCCGGGGCGGCGGCCGGCGCGCCCCGGACGGGCGGCTGCGCGGGGTGGGGGTGGCGAGCTGCCTCTACGGGACGGGGAACGCCTACTCGCCGGCCGAGGCCCACATCTTCCTGACCGCCGAGGGGCGCATCCAGGTGGCCGCCGGGGTGGTGGACTTCGGCCAGGGGAGCAAGACCGTGCTCTGCCAGATCGCGGCCGAGACGATGGACGTGCCCTACGGGAGCTTCCTCATGGGGGCGGTGGACACCGCCGTGGACCCCTTCGGGGGCACGAGCTCGAGCTCGCGCATCACCATGCAGGGGGGCAAGGCCGTCTTCCAGGCGGCCCTGCGCGCCCGGCAGGAGGTGCTGCGCCTGGCCGGCCTCCTGCTCGAGGCCGACCCGGGCGACCTGGAGCTCAGGGGCGGGCTGGTGCGCTCGCGCTCCCACGCGGAGACCCGGGTGACGCTGGCCGAGCTGGCGAAGGCCTACGTGGCGGACGAGCACAAGCTCCTGGGCGCGGCGGACAACATCCCCCCTCCCGCCAAGACCGACCATGAGACGGGCCAGGGCGAGCCCTACGAGGTGTACGGCTTCGGCACCCAGGTGGCCGAGGTGCTGGTGGACGCCGAGACGGGCGAGATCGAGGTGACCGGCGTCTGGGCCGCCCACGACGTGGGCCGGGCGATCAGCCCCCTGGGGGTGCAGCAGCAGATCGACGGGGGGGTCTACATGGGGGTGGGCTTCTGCCTGATGGAGGAGGTCGTCCAGCGCGGGGGACGCATGCTCAACCCCGACATGCACGGCTACCTGGCCCCCACCGTCGTGGACATGCCCCCGGTCGAGGGCCACATCGTCGAGGACCCCTACTCGAACGGCCCCTACGGGGCCAAGGGGGTGGGGGAGCAGGTGACGGTGCCCACGGCGGCGGCCATCGCCAACGCGTAGGGGCGACCGGCCGGTCGCCCCTACGGAATACCTGTCCCCTTCGCACCCCCGATGAATTGGCAGGGGCCGCCCCTACAAACCACCCCAGCCGGGAGGCAGGGCCGGGTGCGCCTCAGCCGATCCCCAGGTGGGTGTGCTTGATCTCCTCGTTCGCCCAGAGCTCCCCGGGCGAGAGGTCGTGGACGACCCTTCCCTTCGTGACGATGTTCACCCGGTCCACCACCTTCAGGGCGAAGGGGGTGTTCTGCTCGACGAGGAGGATGGCGAGGCCCTCCCCCCTGAGCTTGCGGATGGCCTCGCCCATGTGCTGGATGATGAGGGGGGCGAGGCCCTCGGAGGGCTCGTCCAGGATGAGGCAGGCGGGGTTGGTCATGAGGGCGCGGGCGATG
>JACPCT010000191.1 GCA_016184445.1 Candidatus Tectimicrobiota bacterium
TGGGAGAAGCTCCCCCCGATGGCGCCCGGGTCCGCCTCGACCACCCCGAACTGGAGGCCGCAGCGCCGGAAGATGCGCCGGTAGGCCTCGGCCATGGCGCGGTAGGTCTCCTCGGCCCCGGCCTCGTCGCGGTCGAAGCTGTAGCCGTCCTTCATGGTGAACTCGCGGCCCCGCATGACGCCGAAGCGGGGCCTCATCTCGTCGCGGAACTTGGTCTGGATCTGGTAGAGGTTGAGGGGCAGGTCGCGGTAGCTCCTCACCTCGCGGGCCACGAGGTCGGTGATCACCTCCTCGTGGGTGGGGCCCAGGCAGAAGTCGCGCCCGTGGCGGTCCCTCAGGCGCATGAGCTCCTTGCCGTAGAGGTCCCAGCGGCCCGTCTTCTGCCAGAGCTCGGCGGGGTTGAGGACCGGGAGGAGGACCTCCTGGGCGCCCGCGCGGCCGAGCTCCTCGCGGCAGATCTGCTCGACGCGGCGCTGGGCCTTGAGCCCGAGGGGGAGAAGGGTGTAGACGCCCCCGGCGAGGCGGCGGATCATGGCGGCCCGCACCATGAGCCGGTGGCTCACGACCTCGGCCTCGGCGGGCGCCTCCTTCAGGGTGGGGAAGAAGCCCCGGGTGAAGCGCATCAGCTCCGCCCTTCCCCGTTCCCTCCCCGGCGGCCGCCCGTGCGGGACCACTCGGCGGCGAGGGCCTCGACCTGCTCGACCAGGTGGCGCTTGATCTGCGCGTAGTCCACCAGGCCCTTCTTCTCCCCCTTCATGAAGATGAGGGCCCGCTTGTGGCCCCCGGCCACGCCGATGTCGGCCTCGCGCGCCTCGCCCGGGCCGTTCACCTCGCAGCCCATGACGGCCACGGTGATGGGGGCGGTGATGTGGGCGAGCTCCTTCTCGACCTCCAGGGTGAGCTTGTCCACGTCGATCTGGACCCTCCCGCAGGAGGGGCAGGCCACCACGTTCACCCCGCGCTGGCGGAGGCGGAGACTCTTGAGGATCTCGTAGGCGACGCGCACCTCCTCCACCGGGTCCGCCGCCAAGGAGACGCGGATGGTGTCGCCGATCCCCTCGGAGAGGAGGATGCCCAGCCCCACGGAGGACTTCACGCTCCCCGTCTGGAGGCTGCCGCTCTCGGTGATGCCCAGGTGGAGGGGGTACTCCACCCGCCGGGCCATGAGGCGGTAGGCCTGGACGGTGCGCGTCACGTCGGACGCCTTGAGGGAGATCTTGGTGTCGTAGAAGCCCCGCCTCTCCAGCATGGCGACGTGCCGCAGGCCGCTCTCCACCATCGCCTCCGCCGTGGCGCCCCCGAAGCGGTCGAGCAGGTGCTTCTCCAGCGAGCCCGCGTTCACTCCGACGCGGATGGGGATGCCCCGGTCCTTCGCCGCGGCCACGACCTCGCTCACCCGCTCCTCGCCGTTGATGTTGCCCGGGTTGATGCGCAGGCAGTCCACCCCGGCCTCCGCCGCCAGGAGGGCGAGCCGGTGGTCGAAGTGGATGTCCGCGACGAGGGGGGCGTCCGTCCGCTTGCGGATTTCCTTGAGCCCCTGGGCCGATCGCTCGTCGGGGACGGCCACGCGGACGATCTCGCAGCCGGCCTCCTGGAGCCGCCCGATCTGGGCGAGGGTGGCCTCGACGTCCCAGGTGTAGGTGTTGCACATGGACTGGACGGCGACGGGCGCCCCCCCGCCGATCTTCACCGCCCCCACTCGGACCGGGAGGCTCCGCCGCCGCTTCAGGGGGAACAGATGAGGGTCGGCGCAGGGAAGCGCTTCCTCCGGCGGGGGGTTCCACAGGGGCAGGGCCCCTCCCCCCGCCGCCGGGGCGGAGGGCGAGGAGACGAAGAGGGATTGGTCGGTGAAGGGCTCGAACATCTCCCGCGCCTTCCCGCTAGCGTTCCCCGGCGGGGGCCGGGGCTTGGCGGGCGGGCGGTCTGCGGTTCTCCTGCAGGCCCGCCGGCTCGCCGTCGCGCCGCAGCAGGTAATATACGCTGTCCTTGTAGGTGGCGAAAATCATCAGGGCGATGAGGAGCACCGTCCCCACCTGCATGGCCGTCTCCCGCACCCGGAGGCTGAGGGGCCTTCCCCGGACGGCCTCGATGAAGAGGAAGAGGATGTGCCCGCCGTCCAGGATGGGGATGGGGAGGAGGTTCAGGATGGCCAGGTTCACGCTCAGGAGGATGGTGAACATGATCAGGTAGCGGAGGCCGCGCTGGGCCTGCTCGGCGGCCACCACGGAGATGCGGATGGGCCCGCCGATGTCGGCCGGGATGATCCGCGCGATCATGGCGTAGAGGGAGACCACCGTGAGGCGGGCGATGCGGTAGTTCTGGACGAGGCTCTGCCCGATCGCTTCCACGGGGCCGTAGTACTCGGTCACGGCGCCCGTCCCGAGGCTGATGCCGATGCGGCCGTAGCCCAGCTCCTTCCCGTCCTCCCCCTTGGAGGTGGGGGTGATGGGGAGCATGAGCCGCTGCCCCGATCGCTCGACCTGGAGGGCGAGGCGGCGGCCCGCCTTCTCGCGGACAGTCTCGACGAGATCGTTCCACTTCTGGACCGGCTGCCCGTCGATGGCCACGATGTGGTCGCCCGCCCTGAGGCCGGCCGCCAGGGCGGGCGAGCCGGGGAGCACCCCGCCCACCCAGGTGCCGGGGACGGGGATGCCGCCCAGGTGGAGGAGCCAGCTCAGCACGAGGGCCGCGAGGATGTTGGCCAGCGGCCCCGCCGCGATGACGGCCAGCCGGTGGCTCACGGGGCGGAGGTAGAAGGATTTCGCGGGCTCCTTGGGCGGCTCGCCGCCCGCCTCGGGGTCCTCTCCGACGAGCTTCACGTACCCGCCCAGGGGGATCAGGGAGACGCGGTACTCCGTGTCTCCGTGCTGGAACCCCCAGAGCTTGCGGCCGAAGCCCAGCGAGAAGATGGTCACCCCGATGCCCAGCCGCTTGGCGGCGAGGTGGTGCCCCAACTCGTGGATGAAGATGAGGGCCCCGAGGACCACGACCGCCCAGAAGACGGTCTGGCCGAAGTTCAGGAGCCAGTCCAACACCGGCAATGTCAGGATGAAAGACACGATCACCTCTCAGCGGCCTGGAGAACCCGCGCCCGGCAGCCGGAGCACTTCGACTCCCTGGGGCGCCTGGAACTGGAACACGGAGGCGGGAAGCGCCGCCCCCTCCCGAATCTCGACGAAGCGCATCCGGCTCCGGTTCCCCAGCGGATCGGTGTACTCAAACCCGGTGATCCGGAAGCTCTGGGGATCCACCTCGAGCCACATCTGCTGGAACCCCGCTTGCGCCTCCCGGGGCTTCAGCGAGAGCCGGTGGGGCTGGCCGGCTTTCCAGACCCCATCCGGGCGCGCGAGGAGGCCGAACTCCTCCACCTCCACCTCGAAGCCCTTCCGGAGGTCGCCCTTCCCCGCCAGGAAGAGGAAGGGTGTGGAAGCCCCCCCCGCCATCTCGCCCACGATGACCTGCTTCAGGCGGGGCGTGTACACCCACAGCTTGCTTCCGTCCGCGACGATGAGCTGCTTCTCCGGCTCCGTGTACTCCACCCGGATGCGGCCCGGCTTGTGCAGCCGGAGGACGCCCTTCGAGCGGGTGGTCCGGCCCAGGGATCGCAGCTCGTTCTCCTGCTCGAAGTCCGCCGACAGGGTGCCCGTCGTCTCGTACTTGCGCTGGAGGGAGGCGATGAGCGCATCCGCCCGGGACGCCCCGCTTTCCGCCGCCGCGCCATGCGCGGCCGGTGTGATGAGAAGAAAAACGGCCGTGGCCCATACCCGCGGAATGAGGAATCCTCCAGGAGGAAGGCCGAGCGGCGGACGGCCACCCTGGGCAGCGTCTGATTCTAGGGAGCCCCCCGGGGGGCTGTCAAGAAAGTGCCTGGTTCGGCGGCCGCGAAAGGGAGGATCAAGAGGTTTTCCCGTGGGCCGGGACGCCCCCGAGCGGAGGCGAAATGAAGCCCGCTCCCTCGCCCCCGGCCCCTTCGATGTGGACCCGCCTTCCCTCCAGCCGCACCCGGCCCTCGGCGATGAGCCGCACGGCCAAGGGATAGATCTGGTGCTCGTAGAGCAGGATGCGCTCGGAGAGCGATTCCTCGTCGTCGCCCGCCAGCACGGGCACCGCGGCCTGGAGGAGGACGGGGCCGGTGTCCACCCCCTCGTCGATGAAGTGGACGGTGCAGCCCGCGATCCGCACCCCGGCCCGGACCGCCTTCCGCTGGGCGTGGAGGCCGGGAAAGCTCGGAAGCAGCGAGGGATGGATGTTCAGGATCCGCCCCGCGAAGCGGCGCACGAACTCCGGCGGGAGGATGCGCATGAAGCCCGCGCAGCAGACGAGATCCGCCCCGGCCTTCTCGATCCGCTCCCCGATCCGCCCGAAGAGGCCCGGCGGCCCGGGGTCGATCCACTCCGCCGCCACCCCGGCCTCCCGGGCGCGCCGGAGGGTGGCGGCGTCGACCTTGTCGCTGAGGACGAGGGCGACCTCGGCCGGGTAACTCCGCTCCTTCCCCGCGTCCAGCAGGGCCTGGAGGTTGCTCCCCCGCCCCGAGGCGAGGACGGCCAGCCGCAGCCTTCGCCCGGGGCTCATGCGCCCCCTCCCTCGACCGCCACCGCGGGCTCTCCCCCCTCGCGGCGGACGACCTCGCCCACGCGGTGGACGGCCTCGCCCGCCCGCACGAGGGCGTCCTCGATCTCCCGCGCGGCCGCCCGGTCGGCCGCGATCACCCAGCCGAGCCCCATGTTGAAGGTGCGGAACATCTCCGCGCGCGCGACCGGCCCCCGCCGGGCCAGCAGGGAGAAGACGGCCGGCTCCGGCCACCGGCCCGCCCCGAAGCGCGCCTGGAGGCCCCCGGGCAGGATGCGCGAGACGTTGCCGGGGAGCCCCCCCCCCGTGATGTGGGCCATGCCGTGGACCCCGCGCTTCCCGCGCACGCTGGCGACGGCGCGGGAGTAGATGCGGGTGGGCTCGAGGAGGACGTCGCCCAGGGGGCGCCCGAGGTCCGGGTGCGGCTCGGGCTTCTCCCACTCCGCGGGATCGGAGAGGATGCGCCGGACCAGGGAGTAGCCGTTGCTGTGCAGGCCCGAGGAGGAGAGGCCCAGGAGGACGTCCCCCTCTCGGACCGCGCTGCCGTCCACGCTCTCCTCCCGCTCGACCACCCCGACGGCGAAGCCGGCGAGGTCATAGACCCCGGGCCCGTACACCCCGGGCATCTCGGCGGTCTCGCCCCCCAGGAGGACGCAGCCCGCCCGGCGGCAGCCCTCGGCCACGCCCTCCACCACGGCGGCGAGGACATCCGGCTCCAGCTTGCCGGTTGCGAGGTAGTCGAGGAAGAAGAGGGGCACCGCGCCCGCCGTCAGCACGTCGTTGACGCACATGGCCACTAGGTCGACCCCCACCGTGCCGTGGCGGCCGAGGCGCTGGGCGACGAGGAGCTTGGTGCCGACGCCGTCCGTCCCCGAGACGAGGAGGGGCTCCCGCAGGCCCGCGGGCAGGCGGAAGAGCCCGGCGAAGTCGGCGAGGGCCGCGGGGAGGCGGCTCTCATGGCCCGCGCGGGTGGAGTGAGCGGCGCGGGAAATGGCCTGGACGAAGCGGCCGCCCGCCGCCACGTCCACGCCCGCGGCCTGGTACGTGAGAGTCGGCTTTTGACTCAAGCTCGGGTCCATCCCATGCGGGGGCGGAGGCCGCCCCCGCCCTAGAGGAGGGCTTCGGTCAGGAGGCGGACCAGGGCCACGTTGTGGCGGTGGCCGGTGCGCTCGGCCGTCACCCTCGCCCGGAGGGGGCGGCCCAGGAGGTAGAGGTCCCCCATCAGGTCCAGGATCTTGTGGCGGACGAACTCGTCCGGGAAGCGCAGCTCGGTGTTCACCACCCGCTCCTTGTCCACCAGGATGAAGTTCCCCCACCGCCCGCCCTCGCCGAGGCCCATCCGCTCCAGGTTCTCCATCTCCCAGATGAAGCTGAAGGTCCGGGCCTGGGCGATCTCGGCGAGGAAGCTCTCGGGCCCGGTGTGATGGTAGCGGTAGGACTGGCGCCCGACCGGCTTCGGCAAGTCGAGGAGGTAGGAGACGGTGAGCTCATCGGCCGGCTCGGCCCGGAGGTAGCCCTCCGGTGAGCCCGGCTCCCCCACCTCGTACGTCCTGTCCAGCGCGAGGGGCGCGGCCCCCGCCCCCTGTTCCTCCAGCCCCGCCTCCTCGAGGAGGCGGCAGAACTCCACGGAGGAGCCGTCCATGACGGGCACTTCCTCGCCGATCTTGACGAGGAGGTTCGTCACGCCGTGGGCGTGGAGGGCGCTCATCAGGTGCTCGATCGTGCGCGCTACCACGGGGCCGTTGCGGAGGTTGGTGGCGTGGTTGGTGTTGTCCACGAACTCGGCCCGGGCGGCGACGGTGTCGGAGGTCGTGAGGCTCCCGAAGCGGATCCCGCTGTTCGGCGGGAGCGGCTCGATGATGAGGCCGGTCTTGAGGCCGGAGTGGAGCCCCCGGCCGTAGAGCACGAGGCTGCGGCTGATGGTCCGCTGGGTGCCTTCCGGGGCGCTCCGGCGGACGGGGGCCGGGGGCTCGATGCCGTGGCGTTTGAGCATCCGCCCGAGGCTCGCGGGCGTCAGGCCGATCGCCTGCGCGGTGGCAGCCACGTTCCATTGGTGGTGGATGAGGTGGAGGGAGAGGAACTTGCGCTCCCATTCATCGCGGGCTTCCTTGAAATCCGCCGCGCGCGATCCGTCCGTCTCGAAGCTCCCCCGGTTCAGGAGGGCAGGCAGATGCTCGGC
>JACPCT010000192.1 GCA_016184445.1 Candidatus Tectimicrobiota bacterium
TCCTACGACGCCATTCGCAAGCACGAAGGCTTCTGGAGGTTCCCGTTTCCCTGATTACCGCAATTTTATTGAGGATTCGGGCAATCGGCGCTTGCAAACAGCAGAGATTCTGGCTAAAATTAGGAGCGTGGTTGAGTCCCGCCCTCATATTTATTCTCTGGACGCCGTCCGGAGCCGTGTCGAGCCACCGCCCGTTTCGAGTCCGCAGTTCCGCCCATGGGGCCGCTTTATGCGGACCAGGAGATGGAGAAATGAACAAAGGAGATCTGGTTGACGCCATCGCCAAGCAGACGGACATGAGCAAGTCGGGGGCCGAGGCGGTCGTGAACGCCTTCGTTTCCACGGTCACGGGCGCCCTGAAGAAAGGGGACAAGGTCACCCTGACCGGGTTCGGGACGTTCAGCATCTCGAAGCGCGGCCCGCGGAAAGCACGAAACCCGAGGACGGGCGAGACGATTCAGGTCAAGGCCTCCAAGGTTCCCCGGTTCAAGGCGGGAGCCGGCCTCAAGAGCGCCGTCAAGTAGCAGCCGAAGCACCGGAACCAAACCGCAGCCAAGCGAGCGGGGGGCCTCGTGCATCCCCGTTCCGCTTTTTGGGGCCCCTATTGCTCCTCCGCCGTGAGGGTCCCTTCGCCCGCCCACCCATCGCGGTCCGCGAGCACGTCGATGGCTCCACCCACGAAATCCGGGTAATCGCTCACCTTCTCCGAGGCGTCGAGGATGAGTCCCCGCGTGCGGCCGATGTTCGCCTCGCTGTAGGGCAGCCGGAGCTTGCGCAGGATGATCTTCGTCCGTCCATCCAGGAAGAGCGAGTCGACACCGTACAACGCCCCGTAGAAGCGGGCGGGGGCGCCCTGGCTTCTCTCCACCTTGGCGGGCTCGCACCCGTACAGGAGAGAGACGCCCTCGATGTACTCGCGCCGCTGTTCCCCCTTCATTTCGGCGCGAGCGCCGCTCAGGACGAGGGCCACGCTCCGATCCTCTTGATAGATGCGGAAGTCCACCGCGATCTCGACCAGGACATGGGCCAGGTAGTGGGCCTCGCGGGGCGCTAGGTCCTGGCCCATCTCCCGGGCGTAGTCCCGGACGAGGGGCACGAGGTCGGCCCCCCGGCGGTAGGTGTAGCCCATCTTCTGGGCGGGATCGAGGGCGGAGGCCGCCTTGGCGGGCGTGCCGTAGTGGCAGAAATTGTCCACCACGATGTGGCACTTCACCCACACGAGCTTGGGGTAGCGGGCCAGGGCACCGGCGGGCGGAGCGAAAACGTGGGTCTCGCGGGCGCGGAACTCCTGGGAGAGCGGAAGGCTGTCGGGTGTGACGTTGTAGATGTAGAGGTCGTGCTCGGCGGGGGGCGGCGTCTCGCCGTGGCCCAGCAAGCGGCGCAGGATCAGCGTGTGGCAGTTGGTCAGCAAGGGAATGCCCCCGTCGTCTGGTCCCGTCACTCCACGATCCGGAACCTGCCCTCCTCGTCCCGGACCTTCCCTTCCTCCGCCAGCTTCTCCAGGTGGGAGCGCACCATGGACGTCCCCATGCGTATCCGCGCCTCCCCCAGGCCGCGGTAGATATCCTCCGCGATACCGGCCGGCGTCTCGGGCCCCTTGGCGAGGGCGGCCAGCACTTGCTCTTCGCGCTGGGCCCGGTGGGCAAGGAGGGCCCGGATGCGGCCCCCCGGATCGCGCACAGGAGAACCATGGCCCGGATAGATGACGCGCGGCTCGAGCGCGAGTATCCGTTGGAGGGTGCGCAGGTAATCGCTCAGACAGCCCAAGGGGGGAGAAATGGACGTCGTCGTGGGCAGGAGCACGTTGTCTCCCCCGAAGAGGACGCGCTCCTCCGCCCACCAGAAGGAGAGATGCCCGGGCGAATGGCCAGGGGTCAGGAGAGCCTCGACCTCCATCTTCCCGAAGCGGAGCTTCGTGCCCTCCTCGACCGGTTCCAGCACAAGGGAGGGCTGCCGCTCCTTCATCAGGGGAATCTCGATGGGGTGGGCGCAGGCCCGGGCTCCCGTGGCCTCGCAGACGGCCGCCGCGCCCCCCAAGTGGTCACGGTGGAAGTGCGTCAGGATGAGCGTGTCGAGCCCCTCGGGAGCCGCCTCCCGGAGCCACTCCAGCAGCGTGACGGTGGTCTCAGCGTAGGCCGAGTCCAGGAGCGCAAGAGGGCTCGGCCCGAGCAGGGTGACGTTCACATGGTCCATGTACAGGCCAGGCGGGGCCGGGATGCGGCGGGTGCGGATCAACTCATCGTGCACGGGGGCGGGCGGCAATGACGGGCGTCCTAGGAATTTTTCTTGGCGACATACTGGGAGATGATGGAGCGGGGCTCCTCCCCGATGTCCAGGAACTGAAGGTTCACTTTGTAGCCCTTGCGGCCGGCTTCCTCGATCCAGGTCGCACGGACGACGTGGCCGACCAGGTCCTTCACCGGCCCCCCGCCGGGGATGGTGAAATTCAAGCGGATGGAGTTGCCCGCATCGGCGGGGAAGCTCGTTTGGATGAGCGCCCCGCCCGCACTGATGTTGCGGATGATGCCCTGGCGCGTCCCGCTGATCCCCTCCTGGACGTAGATGGCGAAGAGCTCCACGTCCGCGCGGGGGGTCGCGCGCTTGATCTGGCCGGCCTCCCGGGAGGGCGGCTGGATGCTCGTGACGAGGTAGACGGGAACCTCCTCGGCCTTGCCCTTGACCTTGACGGGGCCGAGGGCCTCCCCTTGCGCGTAATCCTTGATCTTCTCCCAGGTGGTGGCGCTGACGGCGACTGAATTATGCTTCGCGACGCTCTCCATCCGGTTGGCGAGGTTCACGGCGTCCCCGATGACGGTGTAGTCCATCCGCTGGGGGGAGCCCAAGTTGCCCGCGACCACGGGGCCTGAGTTCACCCCCACGCGCATCTTGAAAGTGGGCTTCCCCTCCGACTTCCACTTTTCCATCAGGCCGTCGGCGGCGGCGATCATGTCCAGGGCGGCCTTGACGGCCCAGGCGGGATGGTCGGGCTCGAAGACCGGCGCGCCGAAGACGGCCATCGTGGCGTCCCCGATGAACTTGTCCAGGGTGCCGTTGTTCTTGAAGATCATCTCGGCCATCAGGGTGAAGTACTCGTTCAGGAGCGCGACCAGCTCGTCCGGGCGCAGGGCCTCGCTGAAGGGGGTGAAGCCTACGACGTCGGAGAAAAGCACCGAGCACTCCACCGTGGATCCGCCGAGGACCAGCTCATCCTCCTGCTTGAGGATGTCCTCGACGATGGCCGGGGAGAGGTAGCGCGAGAGGCTCGACCGCTTGCGGGTCTCTTCCTGAATGTTCTGGTAGAGGCGGGCGTTCTCGAGGGCCCCTGCAGCCGCGCTGGCGAAGGACTGGGCCAGGCGGACCAGGTCCTGGGTGAAGCCGGGCGCCCCGGCCTGGTTGTCCACGTAGAGGGTGCCCAGGTTGCGGTCCTTGTAGTTCACGGGGACGCAGAGGATGGCGCGCGCGTCCGAGCGCATGACGCTCGCGAAGCCCGCCGTGCGCGTGTCTCCCTTGGAATTGGCCGTGAAGAAGGGCGCCCCCTCGGCCGCCACCCGGCTGGCGACGCCCGTGCTGAAGACCCGGGCCTCACCTTGATCGAGATCCCCTCCCATGCCCCGGGCCACGCGCACCTCCAGCGCGCCGGTGCCTTCATCCCGGAGCATCAGGAAGCCGCGTTTGGCGTTGAGGGTCGGGATGGCGTAGTCCATGATCCGCTCCAGGAGCACGCTGAGTTCGTGCTCCTGGTTCAGGGTCTGGCTGACTTCCAGCAGGGTTTCGAGATCCTTCCCTCCCCTTTTCAAGATATTCTGCTGGCGCTTGGCCTCGACAAGGACATCTCCGAGGGCCTGGGCCTGGGCCACGACGGCCTCGGGGACCGCCGAGGCGGAAGCCTGGCGCGCCATATAGAGGGCGCGGTTCAATTCGCCCACGTACTCCTCGAGGCGCTCGAAGGGGTCGCCGGGGCCGCCCGGGGCGGAAGGTGCGGGTGGAGCGGGTGCACGCACAGCCGGAGCAGCGGGCGCTGGATTCGGCACGGGCGGTGGGGCGGCAGGAGGTGCGGCGGCGGCCGGTGGGGAAGGCGGCGGGGAGCTCGGGGCGGAAACCGCACCATCGGAAACCGCCGGGGTGAAGGTGGCGCCGCACTTCTTGCACTTCACCCGGGCGCGCGCCAGCTCGGCGGCAGACCGGTTCACGCGGTAAACCGTGCCGCATTCGGGACAGGCGACCCGGGTGGGTTCGACGGCTTGCTCCACCTCTGGCGGCTCCTCTTTGCCCCCTGCGAAGTCAGCCCAGCGCCTTGAGCGCCTCGAGCAATTCGTCCACGCTCTGATAGCGCTCTTCGGGGATCTTTTTCAAGCACTTGAGGACGATGTCCTCCAGCGGCCTAGGAACTTCGGGATTCCGAAGCGAGATCTTAGGCGGTTCTTCGTGCATGTGGAGGTAGGCGATGTCGCCCTCCTTGAAGGGGACGCTGCCCGTCAGCAGCTCGTAGAACATGATGCCGAGGGCATAGAGGTCGCTGCGGCCGTCCACGGCGCCGCCCCGGATCTGCTCGGGCGACATGTAATACGGGGTGCCCATGACCTGGCCCACCTGGGTCATGCCGCTCCCTCCGCCCTTCCGCGCCAGGCCGAAGTCCGCCACCTTCACTCCGCCGTTCTTGGTGACCATGATGTTGTCCGGCTTGAGGTCCCGGTGGATGACCTGCGCCTGGTGGGCGAAGGCCAAGGGCTCGCAGATCCGGACGGCCAGCTTGGTGAACTGGGCCACCGGCAGCTTCCGCCCACCGACGAGGTCCCCGAGGCTCTTCCCGTCCACGAATTCCATCACGATGAACATGGGGTCGTCGGTCCGGATGTCGTAGATGGTGATGATGCCGGGATGCTCCAGGGCGGCCGCGCTCTGGGCCTCGGTGATGAAGCGGCCGAGCGCCTCGGGGTCCTTGCCCAGGTCCCCCAGGATCATCTTGATGGCCACCTGGCGGTCGAGAATCTTGTCCCGGGCCTTGTAGACCACCCCCATCGCCCCGCGGCCCAGCTCGACGATGCCGTCGTAGCGGCGTGAGAGGAACTGTATCGGGTCGACGGGCCCGGCCGGAGCAGCCGGGGCGGCGGCCGGTGGGGCGGCCTGAAACGCCTGGGAGAGCGCTTGCGCCTTGGCCGCCGCGTCCCGGAAGCCGGCGTCGGCGGCGGCCACCATAGCGTAGTACTTCTGGGCCGGCTTGCGCTGGCCCTTGGCCTCGAAGGCCTCGGCGGCGCCGTAGCCCCACTCGAGCCGGTTCTCCTCCACCAGCTTCAAGGAGAAGAGGATGTCGAGCACGCTCTCGGCGACATCGAAGGCTCCCTTCTCCAGATGGATGCGGCTCATTTCGCGGAGGGCGTCCGGCCGGACGGGCGAGCGCTCCACGGCGGCCTTCTGGAGATGGGAGAGGATGACCTCTTCGCTCCCGCCGGAGGAGCGCTCCAGATCGGCCAGTTCGTAATGCGCCTGGGCGGCCCGGCTGGGGACGACCCGTCCCGCCGAGAGGATTTTCTCCAGATCCTCCTTGCGCCGGGTCTGAAGCACCTGCCGGATCTGCTGCGCCTGGGCAGCGGCTTCCGCGTCCTGGGGGAAATACCTCGTCAGCCGATCGGCCGCGCCGCCCGCCTTCTCCAGGTCGTTGGCGGCGAAGGCATCCGACATGATCTTGCGGAGCATCCGGCCCAGGGAATCCTTCGCCTCGGCGTCGGCGGGGAGGGCGGATAGCAGGGCCTCCAAGTGGCGGGACGCCCGATCGGCGTCCCCTCCTGCCTCGGCGAGCTTGGCCAGCTTGCGCCGGATGTCCGGCCCTGCGTCGGGCCGGCGGAGGAGATCCTCGAGGCGCTCGATGAGCGTGAGGTCACCAGGGGGCAGCAGGGCCTCGGCCGCCTGGTAGTGGGTCATGGCCCCCGGGATCCCCGTGCCGACGAGCGCCCAATCCCCGCGGATGAGCTCCAGCCAGCCCCTCTCCCGGTTGTCCTTCGGCTTGAGGGAGGAGAGGATTTTCTCGGCGCCCGGCCGGTCCCCCTTGTGGAAGAGGAGGCTGGCCACCTTGAGGGCGGGGGGGAGGGCCCCGGGCTCCTCCGCCATCTCCTTTTTGTAGCGGGCGAGGTATTCGTCCAGCTTCCCGCTCTGCTGGCAGCCGCGGTAGAGCTGGGCGTGGGCGTCGGCCTGGGCGGGGCAGGCGGCGATGAGCTCGCCCAGCCCCCGGACGGCATCCCGGATGCGGGCGGGCACGTTGTCGATCATGCCCTTGAACTCGAAGAGGGCCATGCGGTAGTTGCCCTTCTTCGTGTGGATGCGGCCCGAGTAGTAGTACTTGTCCGAGAAGCGGGTGCCCACCACCTTGAGGCGGGTGAAGATGTCGAGCGCCTTGTCCATCTCGCCCTTGCGGTAGAGGACCTCGCCCATGACGGTGTGGTAGCGCATGTAGCGGGGGGTGAGCTCTGCCTGCTGCCGGACCAGGTCGGGGTTCGGCTCCAGCTTGCTGATCTGCTCGCAGACGGCGAGGGCCTGGTCGAACTTCTGGAGCTGATGGTAAGCGACGGCCAGGTCGTTCAGGAGGCGGATGTCGTCGTACTCCTGGAGCGGCTTCTTGCCCAGGAGCTGGATAATTTTATTCCATTCGCTCTGCTGGTAAAGCGCATCGACCTTCTTTGGGTCCTCGGTGGCGAACAGGCGCAAGCGCGATCTCCTCCCCTTACGGATGGGTCATGTTCACCGACCGG
>JACPCT010000193.1 GCA_016184445.1 Candidatus Tectimicrobiota bacterium
CCCAGCCTGCGGGGGGTGACCACGCCCTCCGCGACGAGGCCGATCTTGATGAGAATCCCCAGAATGCGCTTGAACATGGCTCCCCAAGCACGGGCGAGAGAGAGGCGCGCAAGCCCCGTCATGAAAGAGGGGGGCGGCGGAGCGCCGCCCCCCTCAGCAAGCGTGACGCTTGGGCCGGATGGCCTAGAAGCCCTTCACGACCTCTGCCGGCACCTTGGCCCCGCGCTCCTTCCAGTACCGGGCGGCCGCCGGGTGGACGAGGATCTTGCTGGCCTTCAGGGGATCGAAATCCCCGCTCAGGTCCTTCCAGTAGCTTGCGGCCTTGGAGAGCTGCGTGAGGTTCGCCGGGTCGGCGACCGTCTTGAGCATGTCGTAGACGGCCTGCTCGGACATGGACTTGTGGGCGATCCACCAGACGTCGTAGGAGAAGCTGCGGGCGGGCGTGGTCACCCCCCTCACTTCTTTCTGGGGCGGGATGGTGATCGGGGAGTAGAACTTGAACTTGTCCGTGACCTTCTTCTGCTCCTCCTCGGTCATGCTGATGTAGCGGACGGGTTTCTGGATCGAGAGCTGGGTGAGCGCGGGGATGACGAAGGGCACCCCCGCCGAGCAGTAGACGTCGATCTGCCGGTCGCCGAGCGCGCGGCCCGACTCGGCGAAGCCGAGGTAGCGGGCGTCGATCTTGTCCATCATGCCCAGGGCCTCGAAGATGTTCACGCAGTTGACGCTGCTGCCCGAGCCGCGGTTGAGGAGGCTCACCTTCTTCCCGGCCATGTCAGCGTAGGACTTGATAGGGCTGTCCGCCAGGACGGCGATGATCTGGCTCTGCGCCCGCACCTTGGCGACCACCCGGAAGGTCTGCTTGGCGCCGTCCTTCTTGAAGGCGTCCGTGCCGTGCCACTGCTGGTACACCTGGACGATGTGCCCCCAGGCCGTGTGGAGCTCGCCCAGGGCCACCTGGCGGACGTTGGCCACCGAGCCGCCGGTGGGGGAGTTTTGGAAGTTGTACTTGCTCCCGAGCTGCTTGTTCAGGAGCTGGGTGCCGGCGCCGACGGCGGGGGCCCAGGCCCCGCCCGCGGGGCCGCCGCCGAAGCGGTAGCGCTCGGCGGCTGTGGCGGGAACCACGGCGAGGGCCGCGGCGGCGGCGGCGGCGAGGAAGGATAGGCGTGCCATTTTCATCGGGGGTTCCTCCTATCTTGCGTGGTCCACGTCTAGCGGCAACGCGCTGGGTTTGGAACACGAGGGCGGAGTGAAACGGGGGAAAACCGCCCGGCCTCTCCACGGGCGAGAGCATTGCGACCGCAAACAAAATTAAATCAAACAGATGAGGCTTGTTGATAGGCCTCATTATCGGGCGCGCGGCGCGGCTTGTCAAGAAACCATTTTGGACTTGGAGGCCGCGGTGATCGTCTCCTCCCGGAGTGCGCGCCCGGGGGGATTGTGGTAGATCCGGCGTTTCATGCGTTGTTCGCGGGAGGGCGGTTCCCGGGCGGGAATCCCGATCCCACGCGGGTTGAGGGTCTTCTTCAACGGCGGGAGGAACGATGAAAGCGATCCAGGTGAACGCGTTCGGCGGTCCGGAAGTCATGAAGCTCGAAGACGCCAAGGAGCCCTCGGCGGGCCCCGGGCAGGTGCTCATCCGGGTGAAGGCGGCGGGCGTGAACCCGGTGGACACCACCTTCCGCTCGGGCAACCATCCCCTGGCCAAGTCGCTGAAGCTCCCCTGGACGCCCGGGGGCGACGCGGCGGGCGAGGTGGTGGCCGTGGGCGCGGGCGTCGAGGGGTTCAAGGCGGGCGACCGCGTCTTCGGCTCGGCCACGAGCGGCAGCTACGCCGAGATGGCCCTCATGAGCCCCACCCGCACGGCCCAGCTGCCCCCGGGCATGAGCTTCGAGGAGGGGGCCTCCTTCCCCATCGTGCTCTACACCGCCTACTACGGGCTCATTTACAAGGCGGCCATCCGCACCGGCGAGACCGTGCTCATCCACGCCGGCGCGGGCGGGGTGGGCAGCATGGCCATCCAGATCGCCAAGGCGAGCGGCTGCCGCGTCATCTCGACAGGCAGCTCCAAGGAGAAGCTGGACTTCTGCAAGAGGATGGGCGCCGACGTGGCGATCAACTACCGCGAGGAGGACTTCGCCGCCCGCTGCCTGAGCGAGACGGGCGGCCGCGGGGTGGACGCCGTCCTCGAGATGGTCGCCTCGGAGAACTTCGACAAGGACTGCCAGGCCCTGCGCCGCGCCGGGCGGATGGTCGTCCTCGGGTCGGGCACCGGCAAGAGCCCCACCGGCTCGATCACCTATCCCCCCTTCTACTCCAAGGACATCGACGTCCGGGGGATGAGCCTCTTCAACGCGGAGAGCGTCTTCCCCGACATGATCCGCCAGGTGGGCCTCCTGCTGCGCGAGGGCAAGGTGAAGGCCTGCGTCGGGCGGGTCATGCCGCTGGCCGAGGCGGCCGAGTCCCACAAGGTCCTCATGACGGGCAAGGTGCTGGGGAAGATCGTCCTCAAGGTCTGATCCACCGGAGGGAGGGCGTCTTGGGCTACGAGGACATCCCCGACGGCCTGGAGGGGGCCCACTCCCTCGTCGTGGCCGGCGAGCACGTGCCCCCCCACCTGCGGGGGACGAACGCCGAGGTCGTCTCCACCCCGAGCCTCGTGCTCTTCATGGAGATGGCCTGCTTCGGCGCCATCGAGCCCTACCTGAAGCCCGGCCACACGAGCGTGGGCACCCTCGTCTCCCTCAGGCACCTGGCGGGCACCCCCAAGGGGATGCGGCTCGAGGCCCGCGCCCGGCTCGTCGAGCGCGACCGGCGGCGCTTCGTCTTCGAGGTGGAGATATTCGACGAGGAGGAGAAGGTGGCCGAGGGGCGGCACGAGCGCTTCGTCGTCCCGCGCGAGCGCACGAACGAGAAGCTGGCGCGGAAGGTCGCCAAGGTCCGCGGCCGCGCCTGACCCCCGGCCGGAGCGAGGGAGTCCCGATGGGCGCTCTGGACGGGATCCGGGTGCTCGACCTCACCCACTACGTGGCGGGGCCCTTCTGCACCCTCCTGCTGGCGGACCAGGGGGCGGATGTCGTCAAGCTCGAGCCCCCGGGCGGGGACGCCATCCGCCGCTTCCCCTCCTCCTTCGAGGGGGAGAGCCGCCTCTTCCTGGGCCTGAACCGCGGCAAGCGCAGCGCCGGCGTCGACCTCTCCAAGGAAGAGGGCAAGCGCGCCGCCCGCGCCCTGGCCGCCCGGGCGGACGTGCTCGTCGAGGGCTTCAGGCCGGGCGTCGCGGCGAAGCTCGGCCTCGGGGCGGGGGAGGCGCGCGCGGCGAACCCCCGCCTCGTCTACGCCTCCATCTCGGCCTACGGGCAGAGGGGCCCGCTGAGCGCCCGGCGCGGCATCGACCCCATCGTCCAGGCCTTCGCGGGCATCCCCGCCGAGCAGGCGGGCGGGGGAGCGCCCCAGCTCGTCCAGGGCCACTTCCTCGACTACTTCACCGGCTCCCTCGCGGCGAACGCCATCGCCCTCGCCCTGCTGGAGCGGGAGCGGACGGGGAGGGGGGGGCGGGTCGAGGCCTCCCTGCTGGGCGCCGCCGCCGCCATCCAACAGGGGCGCCTCGTCTGGGCGCCGGAGCGGGAGCCCCGCGGGAACGTGCGCGACCTCCTGGGCGACCGCCTCGCCCGCATCTACGAGACGGCGCAGGGCCACATCTACCTCTACCTGGACGTGGACGGCTTCTGGGAGCGGGCGCTCTCCGTGCTCGGCCTGGAGCGCCTGCGGGAGGATGAGCGGTGGCGGACCTTCCGGGGGCGCCACGCCGGGCGGGGGGAGCTCATCCCCCAGATCCAGGAGGTGCTGCGCTCGGCTTCCTCGGACGCCTGGGTGGAGCGCTTCGAGGGCGCGGGGGTCCCCTGCGCCAGGGTGCGCGGGCCCTGGGAGCTCTTCGGGGAGGAGCAGCTGCGGGTGATGGGCCTGCTGAAGGAGGTGACGCATCCTGACTACGGCCCGCTGCGCGTCGTGGGGCCCTCCTTCCAGCTGGAGGGCCTGCCGGGCGGCTCGCCGCTCCCGCCCCCCCGCCTGGGCGAGCACACCGACGAGGTGCTGAAGGAAGCGGGGTTCCTGGCGGGGGAGGTGGCGGCGTGGAGGGCCGCCGGGGTGGTGTTCTGAGTCCCCGCCGGGCCGCGCCGCTGGGCCCCGCGGGCGGGGCCTGGATCCGTTGACCCTGGGCCGGTCCCCCCCGTACCATCGCGGGGTGTGGAGGAAGTCCGCATGTCCGTCCCGGAGAGGGGCGGTCACTTTTTTCCCGGAGGGAGCCATGATCCGCAAGCTTCGTACCCAGCGCGACAACCAGCAGTGGATGCTCGACCTGGCCTTGCACATGCGGGGGAGGGTGCAGAACTTCGAGCGCGGCGACTTCATGGAGGTGCCCAAGGGCAAGACCGCCCACAACTACCAGATGCTGCCCAAGGTGTGGCGCCAGGCGGCCGAGCACCACGAGGCGCTGGCCGTGCGGGCGCAGCGGGAGGGCCACAGGGCCACGGCGACCGAGCACTTCGACCATGCCATCGAGGCCTACCGGATGGCCCAGCACCCGATCTTCTACGACGACAACCCGGTGAAGATCTACCTCTGCGACAAGCTGAACGAGATGGTGGACCGCCGCTCCGAGACGGCCGCCTACCCCATCGAGCGGGTGGAGGTGCCCTTCGACGGCGGGAAGACCATCTCCTGCCTCCTCCACCTCCTGCCGGACCGCCGCAAGGCCCCCTGCATCCTCTACGTGCCGGGCATGGACCAGACGAAGGAGTCCTTCCCCGCGGCGCACCGCAACGTGGCCGGCGAGCGCGGCTTCCACGTCGTCTCCATGGACGGCCCCGGGCAGGGCGCCTCGAACATCCGCAAGATCCGCGCCGTGGGGGACAACTACGAGCGCGCGGGCGCGGCCGTGATCGATCACCTGACGAAGCGCCCCGAGGTGGACGGCTCCAAGATCGGCATCTACGGCATCAGCATGGGGAGCTACTGGTCGCTGCGGCTCGCCAGCTACGACCACCGCATCGCGGCGGTGGCGAGCGCGGTGGCCTGCTTCAACCCGAACAACACCATCTTCACCATCTCCTCCCCGCGCTTCAAGCAGATGTTCATGTACATGGCGGGCATGGACGACGAGGAGAAGTTCGACGAGATCGCCCGCAAGATGACGGTCAAGGGCTACATGGACAAGGTGCGGTGCCCGACCCTCCTGGCGACGGGCGAGTTCGATCCGCTCTGCCCCCTCGAGGACGCCGTCGAGGTGTTCGAGGACCTCACCTGCCCCAAGGAGATGTGGGTGATCGAGAACCAGTTCCACCCCCTGGTGAGCCTCAAGAACCTCGGGGGGACGGACCACCACCAGCCGATCCTGGACTGGCTCCAGCGCGTCCTGGTGCAGGGGAGGGTGAACCAGCGCCGCGTCGCCTACGTGAAGGAGAGCGGGGACGGCCCCTTCGGCGACTGCGAGTGGACGCCGCCCGTCCGCCCCGGCCAGCCGTATTTCTAGCCAGCCCTGCTTCCCTGCCTGCGCAGGGGCGAGGCACGCCTCGCCCCTGCGGATAGGTGTTCCCGCGCTGGGGGGAGACATCGCGGGGCGCGAGGAAACGCGTTGAATCCGCTCGTCGCCGTCGCCCTCTCCCTCACCTCGGCGGTGCTGTTCGCCACCTTCAGCGTGATGGTCCGCAAGGCCCTCTCGGCGGGGACGGCCTACGCCGGCGTGGTGATCAGCCTGGCGGTGGGCCTCCCGATGCTGGGAGGGCTCTCGCTGGCCGTCTCCTCCTGGGGGGATCTCACCCTGGTGGCGGCCGGGTGGTTCCTCCTGGGCGGCATCCTCGCCCCGGGCATCGGGAGGCTCCTCCTCTTCCAGGGCATCCGTCACATCGGGGTGGGGCGCACCATGCCCCTCGTGATGCTCACTCCCTTCTTCTCCACCACCCTGGCCGTGGCCTGGCTGGGGGAGCGGCCGGGGCCCGCCGTCTGGGCGGCCACCGCGAGCGTGGTCGCGGGCTGCGTCCTTCTCTCCGTGAAGCCGGCCGGGGACGCCGATTGGAGGCGCATCCACCTGCTCCTGCCCCTGGGCCACGCCGTCGTGCTGGCCTTCGCCACCATCACCCGGCGGCACGCCCTCCTTCTCCTCCCCGACCCCGTCATCGGGGCCTTCCTCGCCAACCTGAGCTCACTGCCCATCGTGCTCCTCTCGGGCCGGCTGCTGCCGCCCGCGGAACGCTTCCACGTGAACCGGGCCGGCCTCCTGCGCTACAGCCTGATCAGCGTGGTGAACACGGTCAGCTTCCTCTTCTTCTTCGCCTCCTTCCGCTACGGCGAGGTCTGGCTCGTGGTGCCCCTCGGGTACTCGGCGCCCCTCTTCGCCCTCCTCCTCGCCCGCCTCTGGCTCCGGGAGGAGGAGCGGGCCGCCTGGAACAAGTGGTGGGGGGCGGCGCTCCTCTTCCTCGGGATGGCCATGATCGTCTGGCAGGCGGCCTGAGGCGTCAGCGCCGGGGTTTGGGTCCGTAGGGGCGGGCTTGAAACCCGCCCCTGCGGATGGCGAACCGTGGCCCCCCTCGGTGCAGGGGCGCACGGCCGTGCGCCCCTATGGGAACCCGCCCGTCAGGGCGATAGCATCCCCTGTGGGACGCACCCCTTCCCCCGGCGGCACGAAATCTGCACAATCTCCGGGTTGCACGGGGGTTTCCGGGCATCCCGGCCAGAGGGGAGGGA
>JACPCT010000442.1 GCA_016184445.1 Candidatus Tectimicrobiota bacterium
TCCCTCCCCCCTCAAAGGGGGGCGGATTCTTCCTTCCCCCTCATGGGGGGGAGGTATTGGGGGGGTGGTTTCTTAGTGACCTAAACACCACCCCCCATCGCATCCATCTTTTCGGGCTCCCAGGCGGCGAGCCGCCTGGGCGGGATGCTCCCTCCCCCCTCAAAGGGGGGCGGATTCTTCCTTCCCCTCAGGGGGAGGTATTGGGGGGGTGGTTTCTTAATAGTCCTCGTAGTTCTGCGTCGGGCGGAGGAAGGCGTCGCAGTGCGGGACGCCGGAGGGCTGGGCCGCCGCTACAAGGACGGGCCGCTCCGGCGGGGTCAAGCCCACGATCTCCAGGATGAGCTTGCGGCGCACCGCCCGGGCGAAGTCGGGGAAGTTCCGCGCCACGACCATGAAGGCTCCCCGCCCCCCGATCACGCAGTTGCGGTAGTAGAGGTCGAGGTGCTGCATGGGCATCCGGCCCCAGGGGTTGGGCCGCTCGTTCACGATGGGCAGGCCGTTGATGACGATGCCCTTGGCCACCGCCTGGTCGCGCGCCAGGGCCACCGGGCGGCCCCGGTTGTTGGGGCCGTCGCCCGAGATGTCGATCACCTGCCGGTTCCCCTTGAAGGCCTTCCCGAAGAGGGGGACGGAGTAGTCGATGATCCCGCTGAGGGAGGTGAAGGGGCCGGAGACGCGCTCGGAGGCCTTGATCTTCCCGGCGAGCGCCTGGGCGGTCGCCATGTCCTGGACGAGGGTCCAGTCGGCCACCATCCGCTGCCAGCGGTAGCCCGCCCACTCGACGTAGGCGATGGCGATGCGCTTGCGGCGGCCCGCCTGGATGGCGCGGATGACGCCCGGGTCGGTCAATGCGTGCAGGTAGCCCTCGCGCTGGAGGCGGCCCTCGTCCTCGTCGATGCTCCCCGAGACGTCTACCGCGAGGATGAGTTCGAGGTCCACCTCGGTCGCTCCGGCCACCCGGGCCGCCTCGGAACCGCCCGCCGCGGCGGCCACCAGCAAGGCCAGCGCGACGGCGCTCAGCACCCCCGCTTTGCGCATGTGGGTCCCCCTTCTCCGGTGGTGGTGGTCAAAGGCGTACGGCTATACTAACACTTATCCACGCCCGCCGGATGCCCCTCGAAAGCACAATGCCCCCGGGGCGGGCCCGCCGCCCCTTCGCCGATTGACACCCTCCCGCCGGGGCGGCTA
Source organism: Candidatus Tectimicrobiota bacterium (assembly GCA_016184445.1). Classification (GTDB taxonomy): domain Bacteria; phylum UBA8248; class UBA8248; order UBA8248; family UBA8248; genus 2-12-FULL-69-37. The sequence goes on from JACPCT010000442.1 coordinate 1,189, forward strand.
GGGTTCGCCCGTCCTGCCATGGCCGGAGGGAAACCCATGAAAATTCTCGTCGTGGGCGCGGGGGGCCGCGAGCACGCCCTGGCCTGGAAGCTCCGCCAGAGCCCCGCGGTGAGCGAGATCATCTGCGCCCCCGGCAACGCGGGCACCGCCTTGGAGGGGCGGAACGAGCCCGTCCCGGCCGAGGACGTCCAGGGCCTGCTCGCCCTCGCCCGGAGCCCCGCCAGGAGGCCGCCGAGATCGAGGCCAGCAAGGCCTTCGCCAAGGAGCTCATGCGGGCGGCGGGCATCCCCACGGCGGAGTTCGGGGTCTTCCGCGATCCCGGGGAGGCCAAGTGCTTCGTGCGCGCGCGGGGGGGGGCCTGGGCGGTCAAGGCGGACGGCCTGGCCGCCGGGAAGGGCGTGGTCCTCTGCCCGGACCCGGCCCATGCCGAGGCCGCCATCGCCGAGGTCATGGAGCGGCGCGCCTTCGGCCCGGCGGGGGAGGTGTGCGTGGTGGAGGAGTTCCTCGAGGGGGAGGAGGCCAGCCTCCTCGCCTTCGTGGACGGGGAGCGGGCCTTCCTCCTCCCCGCGGCCCAGGACCACAAGGCCGTCGGCGAGGGGGACACCGGCCCCAACACCGGCGGCATGGGGGCCTACTCCCCGGCCCCCGTCCTCACCCCCGCGCTGGAGGAGACGGCGATGGAGACCGTCATCCTCCCCGCCGTGCGGGCCATGGCCGAGCGGGGGCGCCGCTACCAGGGCATCCTCTACGCGGGGCTCATGGTGCAGGGGGAGGACCTCAAGGCGCTCGAGTTCAACTGCCGCTTCGGGGACCCGGAGTGCCAGCCCCTCCTCATGCGGATGGAGGAGGACCTCCTGCCCTACCTCATGGGCTGCGCCACGGGGAACCTCGGCGCGAGGCCCCCCCGCTTCGACGGGAACGCCGCCGTCTGCGTGGTGATGGCGGCGGGGGGCTACCCGGGCGCCTACCGCAAGGGGGACCGCATCCACGGCTTGGACGAGGCCGCCGCCATCGAGGGGGTGAAGGTCTTCCACGCCGGGACGGCCCTGGACAAGGACGGCCACCCCGTCACCGCGGGCGGGCGGGTGCTCGGGGTCGCCGCCCGGGGGGAGATCATCAAGCAGGCCATCGGCCGCGCCTACGCCGCCTGCGGGCGCATCCACTGGGAAGGGGCCTACTACCGCCTCGACATCGGGGCCAAGGCCCTGCGCCGCACCGGCGGGAGGATGTGAGCGGGTGCGGGCGCTCGTCATCCTGATCGACGGGGGGGACCCCGCCTACTTCGAGCAGGCCGCGACGCCCAACCTCGACCGCCTGGAGCGCGAGGGCGCGCGCCGCCTCGTGCGCGCCCAGATGCCCACCGTCACCAACGTGAACAACGTCTCCATGATCTGCGGCGCCCCCCCGGCGCGGCACGGGATCACCGCCAACTACTTCCTCGATCCGCGCACCGGCCGGGAGGTGTACATGGAGTCGGGGGAGTTCCTCCTCGCCCCCACCCTCATGGAGCGCGGGGCGGCGGCCGGCCTCAGGACCGCCGTCCTCGCCTCCAAGCAGAAGCTCATGGACATGATCGGGAAGGGGGCGGGCCTCGCCGTGAC
>JACPCT010000278.1 GCA_016184445.1 Candidatus Tectimicrobiota bacterium
GATGTGCATGACGCGGTTGAGATCCCCGATCTCGGAGTGGAAGAAGCCCACCAGCTTGGACAACTTCATCCGGTTCTCGACGACCGCGCCGAAGTTCTTCTCGAACTCGGCCACTCCCCCCACCGTGAGGGTGTAAATCCGCATCTCATAGATCATCCGGCTGCCCCTCCTCGCGAGAAATGTGTCGGGAAACGTGGCGCCAGTGTAGGCCCGGAAGGGAAAACCGGCAAGGCGGCTTCACTCCCCCAGGTAGGCCTCCCGGACGGCCGGGGAGCGTCGAAGCTCCTCCGGCGGCCCGTCCATCACGATCCGCCCCGTCTCCATGACGTACACCCAGTCGGCGAAGCCCAGGGCGACGTGTGCGTTCTGCTCGACCAGGAAGATGCCCGTCCCCTGCTCGCGGATGCGCCCCAGGGCGCCGAAGATGGCCTCCACCAGCATGGGCGCGAGCCCGAGCGAGGGCTCGTCCAGCAGGAGCAGACGCGGCCGCGCCATCAGCGCGCGCCCGATGGCCAGCATCTGCTGCTCCCCCCCGGAGAGCGTCCCTCCCCGCTGGCGCCGCCGCTCGTGCAGGACCGGGAAGAGGGAGTACACTTGGTCCAGGTCCCGCTCCACCTCCCCCGCGTCCCGGCGCAGGTAGGCCCCCATCTCGAGGTTCTCCAGCACCGTCAGGAGGGGGAAGATGCGCCGCCCCTCGGGCACCTGGCTGATCCCCAGCCGCACGATCTGATCCGGGGGCAGCCCGTGGATTGGCCGGCCCTCGAAGCGGACGGCCCCCCTCGCGATGGCGTGCACCCCGCTCACCGCCATCAGGGTGGTGGACTTGCCCGCTCCGTTGCTCCCGATCAGGCACACCACCCTGCCGGCCGGAACCTTCAAGGAGACTCCCTGCAGAGCGTGGATGCGCCCGTAGTAGAAGTGGACGTCCTCCAGCTCAAGCATGCGCGCTTCCCAGGTAGGCTTCGAGCACCCTAGGGTCCCGCCGCACCGCGTCCGGCGGCCCCTCGGCGATCTTCTGGCCGTGGTCGAGGACGACCACGCGATCCGAGATGCCCATCACCACCCGCATGTCGTGCTCGATGAGGAGCACGGTCACCCCCCGGTCCCGGATGGCCAGGATGAGCTCGTTCAGCACCCCCTTCTCCCGGGGGTTCATGCCCGCGGCCGGCTCGTCGAGCAGCAGGAGCCGCGGCTCGCTCGCGAGGGCCCGGGCGATCTCGGCGCGGCGCTGATCCCCGTAGGAGAGGCTGTCGGCCCGCGCCAGGGCGTGGCGCTCAATCCCCGTGAAGCGGAGCAGCTCCATGGCGAAGTCCACCGCCGCCCGCTCCTCCTCCACCACGCGGCGGGAGCGCAGGATGGCCCCCAACGGCCCCGTCCGCAGCCTCGCGTGGCGGCCCACCAGCGCGTTCTCGAGGGCGGTCATGCCCCGGAAGAGGCGGATGTTCTGGAAGGTGCGCGCGATCCCGCGCTGGAGGACGGCGCTCGGCCTCAGGCCCACGACGCTACGCCCCTCGAAGGAGACTTCCCCGGCCGTGGGGGGATGGATCCCGGTCACGACGTTGAAGGCCGTCGTCTTCCCCGCCCCGTTCGGGCCGATGAGACCCACCACTTCGGCGGGCCGCACCTCGAGATGGAGCGCGTCCAGGGCCACCAGGCCGCCGAACCTCCGGGTGAGGGCGCGGCACTCCAGCAAAGGAGCGGCGCTCATCGGCCTTCCTCCCTCGGCACCCCCGGCGGAAGCGCTCCCTCCGCCAGACGCAGCCCCCGCTCCCGCAGGAACCCCCGGGGGCGCATCACCATCATCAGCACCATCGCCCCGCCGAGGATCATGGGCCGGAAGAGGGTGAGCTCGCGCAGCGCCTCGGGGAGGGCGACCAGGATGAGCGCCCCCAGGACGACGCCCGGGACGCTCCCCATTCCCCCCAGGACCACCATGCAGAGGATGATGACCGATTCGAAGAAGGCGAAGCTCTCCGGGGAGACGAAGGTCTGCTTGGCGGCGAAGACCACCCCGCCGAGCCCCGCCCACGAGGCGCCGAAGGCGAAGGCCAGCAGCTTGGCGTGGACGAGGTTGACCCCCATGCACTCGGCCGCGGACTCATCCTCCCGCATCGCCGCCCAGGCGCGCCCGATGCGGCTGCGGTTCAGCCGGCCCACGATGAACATCGTGATGAGGCAAAGGGCCAGGACCAGATAGAAGAAGTGCATGGGCTGGGAGAAGCGGAAGTCGCCCAGGTGGGGCCTGCCGATGCCCAGGATGCCGTTCGGCCCCCGCGTCACGTCGTCCCAGTTGTTGAGGACGATCCGGATAATCTCGCCGAAGCCCAGGGTCACGATGGCCAGGTAGTCCCCCCGCAGCCGCAGCACGGGGATCCCGAGCAGGATCCCGAACACCGCGGCGAGCGCGGCGCCCCCGAGCAGCCCCGGCCAGAAGGAGAGGCCGTACCAGGTGCTGAGGAGGGCGTAGGAGTAGGCCCCCACGGCGTAGAAGGCCACGTAGCCCAGGTCGAGCAGCCCCGCGAAGCCCACCACGACGTTGAGGCCGAGCGAGAGCATCACATAGATGCCCGCCACCACGAGGACGTCCGTCTTGTAGCGGTCGAGCACCCAGGGAAAGGCCACGAGCCCCAGCAAGACCAGCGCGGCCACCCGCCAGTCCCGCGTTCCCCGCAGCATGAACTCCCAGGACTCCCCGATGGCCTCCTGCGCCATCGCGAGCCGCCGGGCCACCGGCTCGGCGCGGAGCACCCGCCCCAGCGTCCTCGCCGCCGCCACCAGCGCCGCGCACGCCAGGCCGGTCCAGAGCGCCCCCCGCCACCCCGCGAAGGGGAGGGCCAGGAAGGCGAACCACAGCCCCAACAGGGGCGCCGAGGCGAAGGACCTCATGCCCGGTCCACCTCCGTCGAGCCGCCGAGGATGCCCTCGGGCCGGAAGATGAGGACGACGACGAGGACAAGGAAGGCGAAGACATCCTTGTACACGGCGGACACGTAGCCCGCCCAGAAACTCTCCAGCAGGGCGAGCAGGAAGCCGCCCACGAGGGCGCCCGTCACGTTGCCGATGCCGCCCAGCACGGCGGCGGTGAAGGCCTTGATGCCCGCCACGAAGCCGATGTAGTGGTTCACCAGCCCGTAGTACATCCCCACCATCACCCCCGCCACGGCGGCCAGCACGGACCCGATGGCGAAGGTCACGGCGATCACCCGGTTCACGTCCACGCCGACCAGGGCGGCCATGGTCCGGTCCTGAGCGGTGGCACGCATCGCCCGGCCGAGGCGGGTCCGGTGGATGAAGAGCTGGAGGCCCGCCATCATGGCGAGGGCGGCCGCCAGGATGAAGACCTGGAGCCCGCTCACGTGGGCGCCCATCACCTCGAAGCTCCCCAGGGAGAGCAGGTTCGGGAAGGCCTTGTCGCGGGCGCCCTGCGCCACCTGCACGTAGTTCTGGAGGAAGATGCTCATCCCGATGGCGCTGATGAGGGGCGAGAGGCGCGGCGCCTGGCGCAGAGGCCGGTAGGCCACCCGCTCGAGGGTCACCCCGTAGGCCGCGCAATAGACCATGGGGACGAGGAAGACCAGGAGGATGGAGAGGGCGAGGCTCTGCTGCGTCAGCCCCATGGCGGCCAGGACGCCGAGGACGGCGATGCCCACGTAGGCGCCCATCATGTAGATCTCGCCGTGGGCGAAGTTGATGAGCTGGAGGATGCCGTACACCAGGGTGTAGCCCAGCGCGATCAGGGCGTACACCGAGCCGACGACGATCCCGTTGACGAGCTGCTGGGTGAGCATCCTGCCCCCTGGCCGTTCTCAAAAAAAGAGGGGAGGCCCCGCCTCCCCTCTCGCCTGCCCTCCCATCAACCGATCCGGAGACGCATCAATTCAGCTGGACGAACCGGCCCCCCTTCACCTGCCAGACCACATACGGGCTCTCGAGCACGTCCCCCTTGGCGTTGAACTGGATCTTCCCCAGGGCGGTGTTCCACGCCTTGCTGCGAAGGTGGGCGGAGAGCCGGGCCCCGGCCGTGGAGTTCGTCTCCTGGATGGACTGGAGGATGAGGCTCGCCGCCACGTACGAGTAGATCGTGTAGGCGCCCACCTCCTTCCCGAAGCGTTCCCGGTGCTTGGCAATGACACCCTGCGCGGCCTGGATCTTCGCCTGGTCGGGCGTGAAGGTGATGTAGCTCCCCTCGGCAGCCTTGCCGGCGATCTTGAAGAACTCGTCCACGTAGACGCCGTCCCCGCTGATGAATGCGGCATTCATGCCCAACCGCTCGCGCATCTGCTTGACGAGGAGGATGGCTTCGGGGTGGATGCCCCCGAAGAACACGACCTCGGGGTTCTTCTGCTTCGCCGCGGTGAGGACGGGGGTGAAATCCTTGTCCCCTTGCACGATGCCGCTGTAGAAGACGGGCTTGATCCCCAGGCGCCCGAGGAAGCGCCGCGTCTCGTCCGCCAGGCCCTGGCCGTAGGTCGTCTTGTCGTGCAGGATGGCGACGTTCTTCGCCTTCAGCTTGTTCTTGATGAACTCGGCCGCCACCTCCCCCTGCTGATCGTCCCGCCCGCAGGCGCGGAAGACCGTCATGAAGCCTTGCTCGGTGAGTTTGGGGTTGGTCGAGGCCGGGGTGATCTGGACCACGCCGGCCTCGGAGTAGACCGTGGAGGCCGGTATGGAGACGGAGCTGTTGAAGTGGCCCACCACCCCCACCACGCCCGAGTTGACGAACTTGTGGGCGATGGAGACTCCTTCGCGCGGGTCGTGGCGGTCATCCCCCCAGAGGAGCTCCACCTTCACCTTCTTCCCCCGGAGGACGACCCCGCCCTTGGCGTTCCACTCCTCGGCGGCGAGGAGGGAGCCGTTCTTGAGCATCTCCCCGAAGGCGGCCTGGTCCCCCGTCAGGGGGCCCGCGACGCCGATCTTGATGGTTTCAGCCGCCCTCGGCGACGAGGCCGCGAACAGCAGAGCCACCGATACCGCGAACAAGGAAAGGGTCCATTTCCGCATCACGCTTCTCCTCTCCAGACGGCGCCGGCTGCCTCCCCTGCACACCAATCCCTGAGACCCCACGATGTCACAGGAGGCCCCGATTTTCAACGGTTCATCCCGGCCTCAGGCCGTCTTGACCCGCTCGATGTACTCCCCCGTCCGCGTGTCGATCTTGAGGACGTCCCCCTCGTTCAGGAAGAGGGGCACGTTGACCACGGCGCCCGTCTCCAGCTCGGCCGGCTTGGTCCCCCCCGAGGCGGTGTCGCCCCGCACGCCCGGCTCGGTCTTGCGGATGGCCAGCTCCACGAACGTCGGGAGCTCGAAGGAGATGGGCGACCCCTTGTAGAAGAGGATCTGGACCACCATCTCCTCCTTCAGCCATTTCACGCTGTCGCCCAGGTTGGCGCGCTGGAGCGGGATCTGCTCGAAAGTCGTGGTGTCCATGAAGGTCACCGTGTCCGCGTCCTGGTAGAGGAACTGCATCTCGCGCTGGTCGATGTCCGGGTCGCCCAGCGACTCGCCCGAGCGGAAGGTCCGGTCGATAACCCGGCCCGTGCGCAGGTGCTTCAGCTTCGTCCGCACGAAGGCCCCGCCCTTGCCGGGCTTCACGTGCTGGAACTCCACGATGGTATAGGGCTCCCCCTCCAGCTCCACCTTGAGCCCGTTGCGGAACTCGCTCGTCGAAGGCATGCCTCTTTCAACCCTCCCTTCAGCCGCCAGTCACAGGATCACCAGCTCCTTGGAAATCGGCCGCGTGAGCACTTCCTTCCCCTTCCCGGTGACGAGGACCATGTCCTCGATGCGGACCCCCCCCCAGCCCGGAAGGTAGATGCCCGGCTCGATCGTCACCACCATGCCCGGATCGAGGACATCGCGCGAGCCCGGCGCTAGGCGGGGCCCCTCGTGGATGTCGAGCCCCACCCCGTGGCCCGTCCCGTGCCCGAAGGCCTTGCCGTAGCCCGCGCGCTCGATGATCTTGCGCGCCACCGCGTCCACCTCCGAGGCCGGCACGCCCGGGGCCACCGCCTCGACGGCCGCCTCCTGCGCCTCCAGGACGATCCGGTAGACCGCCTCCCCCTTCCCCGAGGGCTTGCCCAGGGAGACCACCCGGGTTGTGTCGGCGTGGTAGCCCCCCACCACCGCGCCGTAGTCGATGGTGATCAGGTCGCCGCGCCGGATCTTCCGGTCCGAGGCCACCCCGTGGGGGAGCGCCGAGCGCGGCCCCGAGGCCACGATCGTGCCGAAGGAGGGGCCCGACGCCCCGAGGTCCCGCATGGCGGTCTCGAGCGCCAGGGCGATCTCCCGCTCCCGGGCGCCGGGCCGGATGGCGCGCAGGGTCTCGGCCAGCGCCTTGCCGTTCACCCTCGCCCCCCGCCGCAGGAGGCGGACCTCGGGCTCCTCCTTCCTGAGCCGGAGCTCCTCTACCAGGGCGGAGGCCGGGGAGAGCCTCACCCCCTTGGCAAGCTTCCGCAGGCGGCGGAAATCCCCGTAGGAGAGGTGGCTCTCCTCGAAGGCCAGGCGCTTCAGCCGCAGCCGCCGGGCCTCCTCGGTCAGGCCCGGAAGGGCGCCGCGGTGCTCGCCGTAGCGGAAGGCACGGTCCACCTCCCGCGCCGCCTGGGCGCGGTACCGGAAATCCGTGATGAAGACCGCC
>JACPCT010000279.1 GCA_016184445.1 Candidatus Tectimicrobiota bacterium
GGCGGCGTACTCGAGCGGGATGCAGAGGTTCTCCGCCACCGTCATGCTGGGGAAGGGCCGGGGGATCTGGAAGCTGCGGGCGATGCCGAGGCGGGTCCGCCGGTGGGCGGGGAGGGAGCCGACGTCCTCCCCCCGGAAGAGGATCCGCCCCGCGTCGTTGCGCAGCGCGCCCGAGACGCAGTTGATGAGGGTGGTCTTGCCCGAGCCGTTCGGGCCGATGAGGCCGAAGCGCTCGCCCTCCTTCACGCCGAAGGAGACGCCGTTCAGGGCGTGGAAGCCCCCGAAGCGCTTCACCACGGACTGGACCTCCAGGAGCGGCGGCGCCATCACCCCCCCTTCCGCCGCGCGAGCCGCAGGGCGAGGCCCACGATCCCCTCGGGCGCCAGGATGACGAAAGCCACGAGCACCACCCCGACGATCAACAGGTTCCAGGCCGAGGAGATCGTCACGGTGGCGATCTGCTGCGCCGCCCCGAGCAGGACCGCGCCCACCAGGGGCCCGAGCCACGAGGTCGTCCCCCCGATCATGGGCATGGCGAGGCTGTTCACCGCGTAGTCCAGGTTGAAGGCGGAGGAGGGCTCGACGTAGGTCACGTAGTAGGGGAAGGGCGCCCCCGCCAAGCCCATGATGAAGCCGCTTACCGTGGTGGCGAAGAGCTTGAGCCTGAGGGTGGGCACGCCCATGCACTCGGCCGCCTCCTCGTTGTCCCGGATGGCGGCGAGGCCGCGCCCGACCCAGGAGTTCTCGATCCACCAGGCCGCCGCCACGGAGAGGACCGCGAACAGCACCATCATGAAGAAGAGGAACTCGGTGTAGCTCGAGAAGAAGGGCATCGATCGCGCGCGGAGGATGTAGATCCCCCGGGCGCCGCCCACGTACTCCCAGTTGATGACGGCCGTCTGGAGCACGACGGCCAGGGCCAGGGTCGCGATAGAGAAGAAGACCCCCCGCAGCCGCAGCGTCAGGTAGCCGATGCCCAGGCCCAGCAGCGCCGAAGCCAGCCCCCCGGCCAGCGCCAGGAAGATGAAATAGGCCTTGAACGCCTTGATCAGCACGATCGAGGTGTAGGCCCCCACGGCGAAGAAGGCGGCCGAGCCGAAATTCACGTAGCCCGTGTAGCCGCCCAGGATGTTCCAGGCGGTCGCCAGCATGATGTACTGGAGGATGACGTAGGAGGCGAAATAGAAGTAGCCGTGGGAGACGAAGCGGGTGGTGAGGTAGCCGCCGATGACGACGGCGATGGCGATCCCGAGGAGCGTCCGGCCTCTCACGCTCACCTCCCGAACAGCCCGGCGGGCCGCAGCGCCAGGACCAGGAGGAGAACGCCGAAGGAAACCGCCGTGGACCAGGAGGGCCCGTAGAAGGTGGAGGTGAGGCTCTCGACCACCCCCAGGATGAGTGAGGCGGCGAAGGTGCCGCCGATGCTGCCCATGCCCCCCAGCACGGCGATGGCGAACACCCGGCCGATGTACTCGCGCCCGATCGAGGGCTCCACCGGCCCGATGATGATCAGCAGGGCCCCGGCCAGGCTCGCCGTGGCGATGGCGATGCCGAAGGCGATGGTCTTGATCCGGATCGGGTCGGCCCCCATCAGGCGCAGCGCCAGGCTGTCCTGCGAGACGCCCTGGATGGCGCGCCCGAAGTAGGTGTTGCCGAGGAAGAGGTAAACCGCCGCCGCGAGCGCCAGCCCGCCCAGGAAGGGGACGAACAGCCGGTAGGCGATGGACACGGCACCCAGCTGGAAGCTCTTGCCGATGTAAGGGGCATCCACGAGGCGGTAGTCGACGCCGTACTGGAGGAGGAGGAGCACCTCGATGATGAACATGACGCCGAAGAAGAAGACGAGGCCGCGGAGGGCCTCCTCCCCCTTGCGCTCGAAGCTGGCGTAGTAGACGCGGTAGACGGCCATGCCGAGAAGGTAGAACACCGGGGTGAAGGCCAGGCCCGCCAGGACGGGGTCCCAGCCGAAGCGGGAGTTCATCACGTAGGCCGCGTAGGCGCCCAGGATGACGAACACCGGGTGGGCGATGTTCACCACGTCCAGGAGGCCGAAGGCGATCGAGAGCCCCAGGCTCACGGCGGCGTAGAAACCTCCGAGGAGGAGCCCCGCCGCGACGGCGTTCACCAGCAGTTCGGAGAACAAAACACCTCCCTCTCTCCGCCGGGGGGCCAGGGGGCGGCGCCCCCTGGCCCCTTGCGGGGAGATCGGCTCAGGCTACTTCGCGCTGGAGTAGGGATACTGAATATTGCCCGACTTCCAGGCCTCGGGATAGACGACGATCCGCTTCCCGGGCTTGTGGAACTGGTCGATCTTGCTGTCCTTGATCCCCTGGAACTGGACCTGGAGCACCCGGGAGGTCGCCCACTCGCCGTTCGAGCCGAACTTCACCTTCCCGACGATGGTGGTGAACTCGTGGCTCCGGATGTAGTCGGCCACCTTCTTCTGGTCCGTGCTCTTGGTGGCCGTGATGGCCTGCCCCAGGACCTCGAGGTAGGCGTAGGACCAGGGCGGGAGGTAGTGCCCCAGGGGATCCACGCCCGCCTGGGCGGCCTTCGCCTGGTATTTCTTCAGGAAGGCCTCGATGCCCGGGAAGTTCAGCGTGGGCTCGGGCACCCAGAAATCGTAGTTCACGATGCCGTTCAGCTTGGGGCCCAGCCTCGCCAGGAAGGCGGCGTACTGCAGGCCCACCATCCCGCCGCCGAAGAGCTTGGGCTTGAGGCCCACCTCGTGCGCCGCCTGGACCATGCCCACCGAGTCGGGCGGGTAGGAGCCCACGAAAACGACGTCCGGGTTGGTGGCCTTGATCGCCCGCACGATGGGGGTGTAGTCCACCGTCGCGGGGGGATAGGTCTTGTCGTAGACGATCTTCAGGCCCATCTTCTTGGCGTTCTGCCGCGCGCCCGAGACGGCGTTGATGGCGAACTCCGCGTCCGCCCCCACCAGGGCGACGGTGGTGGGCTTGGGAGTCTGCTTCGCGGCGATGTCGAAGAAGCCCCTCGACCAGTCGGTCATCGGGCTGGGGCCGGAGGGCATGATCTGGAAGTAGCTCTTGTACTGGAACTTCTCGTTCACCGCGAGCCCGAACAGGCCCATGAACACGAGCCCGCGCTCCATCACGATGGGCATGGCGGGGGCGATGAGGTTCGTGCCGTAGCCCGAGACCACGAAGTTCACCTTGTCCACGTCCAGGAGCTTGGTGTAGATGGCGGGCACGGCGGCGGGCTTGGTCTGGTCGTCGTAGACCACGAGCTCGACCTTGCGGCCCAGGAGACCGCCCTTGGCGTTGACGTCGTCCGCCCAGATCTGCATGGAGAGGAGCGCCGCCTTGCCGTTCGCGGCCAGCCCGCCGGTGAGCGCCATCCCGAAGCCGATCTTGATGGGCTTCTCGGCGGCCCGGGCGGCCGGCGCCCACGCGCCCGACAGGAGAGAGGCGGCGGCGAGCCACGCCGCCAGCGTCCATCCTCTGACCCAGAATCTTCCGGTGCGTTTCATGCCTGGCTTCCTCCCTTGAAGTGCATCGGCGACACGGATCCCCTCGCCCGGGAAAGAGCGGGGCGGCCGGAACCAGCCGGCGGCGGGGGGAACGCTCCGCGCGCGCTCCCCTCCTCCGCTCAAGGAAACGTGTAATGGGGGCAATTAACCACAACTGGGCCGGAAAGGCAACGCAGGAGAATCCAACGCCCTGCCGGGGCAGGCCCCGGCTCCCGCCGCCCCAAAAAAAGCGGGGCCCCGGAGGGCCCCGCTTCGCCGCCTCTTTGGGCCGCCGCCTCAGATCCCCTTCGGGCGGCCTCCGTTCTTCCGCTTGCCCCTCCCCGGCGGGCCGTTCTTCTTCAGGCGCTGGGTGAGGCGGTGCTTGTTCACCGCACTGAGGAAGGCCTTCGCGCCCGCCTCGACGGTGTCGGGGCTCGCGCCGTGGCCCGCGAGCTGGAGCCCGTCGCCGAACTCCACCATCAGGTTCGCCTCGGCGAGCGCGTCGCGGCCCCGGGTGACCGAGTTGACCGAGAAGTCCGTCAGCCGGCACTTGACCCCCGTGATGCGCAGGATGGCGTCCACCGCCGCGTCCACGGGCCCGTTCCCCCGGCCCACTTCCGAGTGCACCGTCTCGCCCTCCCGGAGGCGGACCATGGCCGTCGCCGCGGGCTGGGTGCCCGTGGAGCTCGTCACCTGGAGGAACTCCAGGTGGTAGGAGCTGTCGCCCTGGCCCGCCCGCTCCTCCTGGAGGAGGGCGATGAGGTCCTCGTCGTAGACCTCCTTCTTCTTGTCGGCCAGGTCGGTGAAGCGCGGGTAGATGGACGTGACCTCCTCCTTCGTCATCTTGAAGCCCAGCTGCTCGTAGCGGCTGCGCAAGCCGGCGCGGCCCGAGTGCTTCCCGAGCACGAGCGAGTTGGAGGGACGGCCCACCGACTTGGGCGTCATGATCTCGTAGGTGATGGCCTTGGAGAGCACCCCGTGCTGGTGGATGCCCGCCTCGTGGGCGAAGGCGTTCTTCCCCACGACGGCCTTGTTCGGCTGCACGGGCACCCCCGTCATCGAGGTCAGGAGCCGGCTGGAAGGGTAGATCTCCCGCGTGCGGACGCCGGTCACGAAGGGAAGCGCGTCCTTGCGCGTGTGGAGCGCCATCACGACCTCCTCGAGCGAGGCGTTCCCCGCCCGCTCCCCGATGCCGTTGACGGTGCACTCGACCTGGCGCACCCCGCTCTCGACCGCCACGAGGCTGTTGGCCACGGCGAGGCCCAGGTCGTTGTGGCAGTGGGCGCTGAAGATCACGTCATCGAAGGCGGGCACCTTCTCGAAGATGTGCTCCCAGAAGCGCCGGAACTCGCTCGGAACGATGTAGCCCACCGTGTCGGGCAGGTTGATCGTCGTGGCGCCCTCGCCGATAGCGATCTTGACCGCCTCGGCGAGGAAGTCCCAGTCCGAGCGGGTGGCGTCCTCGGCGCTCCACTCGATGTCCCGGCACAGCTTCCGCGCGTGGCGCACCGAGGCCGCCACCTCCTTGAGGAGCTCCTGCCGCGTCATCCGGAGCTTGTACTTCAGGTGGATGTCGGAGGTGGCGATGAAGGTGTGGATGCGCGGCCGCCGGGCGTGGCGCACGGCGTCCCAGCAGCGGTCGATGTCCCCGCGCGAGGAGCGCGAGAGGCCCGCCACGATGGGCTTCTTCAGCGCCTTGGCCACGTCCCGCACGGCCTCGAACTCGTCGTTCGACGCGATGGGAAAACCGGCCTCGATGATGTCCACCCCCAGCTTCTCCAGCTGGAGGGCCATCTGGACCTTCTGGAAGCGGTCCATGCTGCAGCCGGGGGACTGCTCGCCGTCCCGGAGGGTGGTGTCGAAGATGCGTACGCGATGGGAAGCGGAGGCCCCCGCTTTCGGGGAGGCCGCCTGAGGTGCGGCAGCGCGTCTCGGCATGAATCACAAGCTCCTAGGGAGAAGGTTCTTCGCCTGGCCCGCCGGGCACCGCCCCGCTCGTTCTCCCGTGGGGGGCTTCACCGCCCGGCCGGCACGATTCCGTCCTGGCTCCTAGGCCGCCAGCGACAGTCGGGGCGCTGCGGCCGCGCCCCTGGCCCTCCCTTGGGTTGGATTCCACCGGTGCATTGGGTGCCGCTCCTTCAAAAAAGCCCTCCCGCGCGCGGGAATTCGCCCGCGCACCCCCATCTTATCGTCCAAGCCCGCCCGGAGGTCAAGTGCCCTCCGGAAATCCAGCGAAAACAGGCCCCAACCCCGGGGCCTCCCCCTCACTGGGCGCTCTGGCCCCCGTCCACCGTCAGGACGGCCCCCGTCACGAAGCTCGAGGCCTCGCTCGCCAGGAACACCACCGCCCCCGCCAGCTCGGGCGGCTGGCCGAGCCGCCCCATCGGGATGTGGCTGCGGACCATCCGCTCCCCCGCCTCGGTGGAGAAGTGCTCGCGGTTGAGGTCGGTGAGGAAGTAGCCCGGAGCGAGCGCGTTCACCCGCACCCCGTGGCGGGCCCATTCGAGGGCGAGCGTCCGGGTGAGCTGGATGAGCCCCCCCTTGCTCGCCGAGTAGGCCGCGAGCATCCGCACGCCGATCATCCCGGCCACCGAGGCCACGTTCACGATCGACCCGCCCTTGCGCTCGATCATCCCCCGGCCCGCCGCCTGGCACATGAGGAAGGCGCCCCGCAGGTTGGTCGCCATGACCTGATCCCAGCGCTCGAGGGGCAGCTCGGCCGCCCAGCCCTCCCCGCTGACGCCGCTGTTGTTCACCAGGATGTCCAGCGGGCCGAGAGTGGATTCGGCTTCGGCCACCACCCGTGTAACATCGGCGGGATTTGTGAGGTCGAACTCAATCACCGCCGCGCTGCGTCCTAGGGCGCGGATCTCCGCCGCCGCCGCCTCCAGCCTCTCCCGCTGCCGGGCAGCGACCGCCACGTCGGCGCCCGCCTCGGCCAGTGCGAGGGCCATGACGCGCCCCAGGCCCGTCCCTCCGCCCGTGACGAGCGCGGTCTTTCCAATCAAATCAAACGTCTGGAGCAAGCGCCGCCCTCCTCCCGGCAGCCGCATCCTCGGACTGAGCCCCCAACACCTCCCACAATCCTGGTGGACAACATGTGCAAAAGTCTGTGCCCGGCCCCGCTAAACCCCTCAA
>JACPCT010000280.1 GCA_016184445.1 Candidatus Tectimicrobiota bacterium
CCCAGGCAGTAGCGCGCCACCACCTTCTGGACGCCCAGGTCCCCGCCCGGGAAGGCCTCCACCCGGCCCAGCCCCCGGAAGAGCCCCTGCTCGGCCGTCCAGCGGCCCACCCCGCGCAGGGCGCTCAGCCGCCCGATCGCCTCATCGAGGGGAAGGCGCCGGAGGAGGTCTTCGTCGATCTCCCCCTCCGCCGCCGCGCGCGCCACGCCGATCACATACTCCGCCTTCCGCTCCGAGAATTGCAAACCGCGCAGCTCCTCCGGCTTGGCCCGGGCCAGGGCGGCGGGGCGCGGGAAGGCGAAGTAGGCCTCCCCGCCCAGGCGCAGCGGCTCCCCCCACCGCTCCGCCATCCTCCCCCGGATGGCCGCCCCGAAGCCGACGTTCACCTGCTGGGTGGTGATGGCCGTCACGAGGGCCTCGAACACCCCGAGGTAGCGGACGGGCTTGAGGCCCTCGAAGCGCTCCGCGATGGGGGCGAGGTAGGGGTCCTCGCGCGCCATGGCGTAGAAGGGCGTGAGGTCGAGGTCGAAGGCGAGGAGGTGGCCGAGCGCCCGCTCCCCCGCCCCGGCGGCCCCGCGCGGGAGGCTCTCCGGGGCGCGGAGGGTCATGGCGATGGGGGCGCCGCTCCCCTCCCCTCCCGCCTCGGCCTCGAGGAGGAAGAGCCCGCCCGCGCCGTCCCCGAGCGCGCGGCGGAAGGTGCGGCCGTCGTAGAGGTTCACGCGCTCCCCGCGCGCCATCAGGAAGCGCGCGACGCTGTCGTGGAAGCGGAAGGGGCCGCTCGCCCGGAGCAGGCGGCGCAGCTGCCGGGCCATCCCTCAGTCCAGCATCCGGCGGCCCACCAGGCCGCAGGCGACGGCCAGGAAGGCGAGGGTGAAGGCGCTCAGCATGAGGAGGTGCCAGGCCGCGTCGGGCGCCTGGCCGTGGACGATGAGCCCCCGGGAGAGGACGACGGCGTGGGTGAGGGGCATGGCCTGGGAGACGGCCTGCATCCAGGGGGGGAGCCCCTGGAGGGGGAAGAAGGTCTCCGCGAAGAAGAACATGGGCATCACGATGAGGGAATTGTGGAAGTTGAAGAAGGCGTAGCTCGGCGCGATGGCGGTCGCGATGAGGCCCAGGCCCGCGAACATGAGGCCCTCGATGAACACCACCGGCAGGACCGCGACCGCCCAGGGGGAGCCCACCAGGCCGAAGGCGGTCAGGACGATCAGCATCAGGACCGCGCCGATGAGGGAGCGCGAGGCGCACCAGAGGAGATCGCCCAGCACCACGTCGCCCACCGTGAGGGGGGCCGAGAGCATCCCCTCGTAGGTGTGCTGGATGCGCATCCGGGAGTAGGCGCCGTAGGTCGCCTCGTAGGAGGCCGACCACATGGCGATGGAGACCACCAGCCCCGGCCCGATGAACTGGGCGTAGGGCATCCCCCCCATGTCGGGCACGAAGTGGCCGAGCCCGTAGCCGAAGGCCAGGAGGTAGAGGGCGTGCTCGGTCAGGCTGCCCGCCCACTCGGCCACGAACCAGGTGCGGTACATGACCAGGTGCCGCACCCACACCCGGACGGCCCGGTGGCTGGGGGCGTGCTGGAGGAACTCGCTCATTCGCGCAGCTCCCGGCCCGTCAGGCGGAGGAAGAGGTCTTCCAGCGTGGCGGGCCTGCGGAGGAAATCCCGCCGCCCCGACTGCAGCAGGCGGTCCATCACCGGGCTCCCCCGCTGGCAATAGAGGTAGAGGGTGTCCCCCACCCGCTCGGGGTGGAAGGGCAGCCCGTCCAGCTCCCGGAGGAGGGAGTCGGCCTCCGACCCCCGGAGCTCGATGACCTCCTCCCCCACCCGCTCGCGCACGAGATCGAGGGGCGCCCCCTCGACGAGGAACTTCCCCTCGTCCATCACCCCAACGCGGTCGCAGAGCTGGGCGGCTTCCTCCATGTAGTGGGTGGTGAGGAGGATGCTCAGCCCCTGGCGGCGCAGCTCCCGCAGGCGGTTCCACACGAGGTGCCTCGCCTGGGGGTCGAGCCCCGTGGTGGGCTCGTCGAGGATGAGGAGGCGGGGGCGGTGGATGAGGGCCCGCGCGACGAGGAGGCGGCGCTTCATGCCACCCGAGAGGGTCCGGATGGTGGAACCCCACTTCTCCCGGAGGTGGAAGAACTGGAGCAGCTCCTCGATGCGGGGGAGGGATTCGCGGCGGGAGAGACCGAAATAGCCGGCGTAGACCCACAGGTTCTCGTAGACGGTGAGGTCGGTGTCCAGGGTGCTCTCCTGGGGGACGATGCCCATGCGCTCGCGGACGCGCCGCCCCTCGGTGGCGACGTCGAGGCCGAAGGCACGGAGGAACCCCGCGTCGGGGATGACCGTCCCGCAGAGCATCTTGATGGTGGTGGTCTTGCCCGCGCCGTTGGGCCCGAGGATGCCGAAGCACCCCCCCCTCCGGAGGCGGAGGTCCACCCCGTCCACCGCCTTCAGCGCGCCGTAGGATTTGGCCAGGCCCTGGCCGTCGACCTCGAACTCAAGCTCGGACAAGCTGCGCTCCACCGGCGCCGGGCTCCGGACCTAGATTCCCCGCAGGCGCTCGGCCTCGGCGACGCGCTCGATGGCGATCATGAAGGCGGCCGTGCGCATGGAGACGCTCCGCTGCCTGGCCAGCTCCCACACCTGGGTGGCCGCCCGCGTCATGACCTTCCCCAGCTCGGCGTTCACGCGCTCCTCGTCCCAGGTGAACTGCTGGATGTTCTGGACCCACTCGAAGTAGGAGACGGTCACGCCCCCCGCGTTGGTGAGGATGTCCGGGATGAGATAAACGCCGTTCCCCTCAAGGACCTTCTCGCCCGCGTCGGTCACGGGCGCGTTCGCCGCCTCGAGCACGATGCGCGCCTTCACCCGCCCGGCGCTGCCCTTGTGGAGCACGCCGCCCAGGGCGGCCGGCACGAGCACGTCCACCTTCAGGGCGAGAAGCTCCTCGTTGGAGATCCTGTCGCCCTCGGCGAAGCCCTCGAGGCTGCCCTGGCGGGCGCAGTGGCTCCAGGCGATCGGGATGCCGATCCCCTTCTCCGCGTAATAGGCTCCCGACACGTCGGAGACGGCCAGCACCTTCACCCCGGTCTCCGAGAGGAAGCGCGAAGCGTAGCTGCCCACGTTCCCGAACCCCTGGACGGCCGCCGTCATCTGCTTGGGATCCCAGCCCTCCCGCCGGGCGACCTCCTCGAACACCATCACCACGCCCCGGCCGGTGGCGGCCTCGCGGCCGGCGGAGCCGCCGAGCGCGATCGGCTTGCCCGTGACGGCCGCCGGGCTGTAGCCGTGGCGGCCGCGGTACTCGTCCATGATCCAGGCCATCACCTGGGCGTTGGTGTTCATGTCGGGGGCGGGGATGTCGCGGTAGGGGCCCAGGATGTGGCCGATGCGGGAGATGAACTTGCGCGTCAGGCGCTCAAGCTCGAAGCGGTTGATCTCCTTGATGTTGACGTTGACGCCTCCCTTGCCTCCCCCGAAGGGGATGTTGACGAGGGCGGTCTTCCAGGCCATCAGGGCCGCCAGGCCCCGGACCTCGTCCATGTCCACGTCCTGGTGGTAGCGGATGCCGCCCTTGAACGGCCCCCGGGCGCCGTTGAACTGGACGCGGTAGCCCCGGTAGAGGGAGAGCGCGCCGTTGTCGCGCCGGAGGGGGATCTCGACCTGCATCTCGCGGAAGGGGCTCTTGAGGAGGATCTGCATCTCCCCGTCAAGCTCCATCACCTGGGCGGCGCGGTCGAACTGGGCGTTCGCCGTCTCGAAGATGCTGACGTGCTCCCCGTTTCCTTCCGGCATGAGGCAACCTCCCGCTAGCGGGCGGAAATCCGGCGCGTGGCGAAAAAAAGGCCCGGCGCGCCGGGCGGTCCTCCTGCTAGTGGCAGGAGCAGGAGCCGCCGCAGCAGTGACCGCCGCCCGAGTAGCCGCTCGAGTAACTCGTCGGCGACGTGGCGCCCGCCTTGGCGAACACCGAGAGCTTCTTGTGCACCTTCTTCGAGCCGCAGGAGGGGCACTCCACGGAGGCAACCGCCCCCGCCGAGGCCACGAGCTTCTCGAAGTCGGTCTCACACTCGCCGCAGATGAATTCGTACATGGGCACGGGGCATTTCTCCTTTGCCGGGGCGGTCAGCGCAGCTCGCCGGCCCGCCGCCAATCCGCCAGGAACTTTTCCAGACCGATGTCGGTCAGGGGATGCTTGAAGAGCTGGGCGATCACGCCGAAGGGGCAGGTCGCCACGTCCGCCCCCATGCGCGCCGCCTCCAAGATGTGGATGGGATGGCGGACGCTCGCCACGAGGATCTGGGTGGCGAAGTCGTAGTTCTGGAAGATGCGCACGATGTCCCCGACCATCGCCATGCCGGGCTGGGCCACGTCGTCCAGCCGGCCCACGAAGGGGCTCACGAAGGAGGCGCCGGCCTTCGCCGCCAGGAGGGCCTGGGCGGGGCTGAAGATCAGCGCGACGTTGCTGGAGATGTTCTCCTCCCGGAACTTCTTGACGGCCTTGAGACCGTCCAGGCCGATGGGCACCTTGACCACCACGTTGTCGTGGATGGCGGCCAGCTCGCGCCCCTCCTCGACCATCTCCTCCCACTGGGTGGCCACCACCTCGGCGCTGACCGGCCCGTCCACCACCTCGCAGATCTCGCGGATGCGGGTGTGGATGTCGGCCCCCTCCTTCGCGATGAGGGTGGGGTTGGTCGTGACGCCGTCAATCACCCCGGTCGCGGCCGCTTCCTTGATCTCCTGCAGGTTGGCCGTGTCGATGAAGATCTTCATGACGCTTCCCCCCGTTCCGGCTCCTTCTCGCGCCCCGGGCCCTCATCCCCATGAGGCCCGCGGGCCGGGCGGAATCCCTACCATATCGGTCAGATTACGCCGGGCGCACCAAAAGTCAACGCAGGCGTCAGCTCCCCCTCCGGGCATGACGCTCGGCGCACTCCTCGCTGCAAAACAGCAGCTTCTGCCCCCCCGCCCGCCGGGACACCCCGATGCTCACCGGGAAATAGGCGCCGCACTCGGGGCAGGGACTCATCACGTCGTCCACCCCGTCCTGGGCGGCCTCCCCGCGCGGGCGCCTTGAGCCCCCGAGCAGGCCCCGCACGGCGGCGTAGACGGCCCACAGGAGCAGAAGGTACAAGATGAATCTCAGGAACATCCCCGCCGCTCCTCCCGTGGGACGGCGCCGCCCGCCCGGAGACCGGCATGACCGCCGACGGCACCCCCTGGTTCGCCTCGGCCTTCGACGCGCACTATCCCCTCATGCAAACCTACGAGGAAGCCTGGACCGAGGTCCAGGCCGCCTCGGTGGAGGCCCTCCTGGACCTCCCCCCGGGGACGCGCATCCTTGACCTGTGCTGCGGCTACGGCCGCCACAGCCAAGCCTGGCGCGAGGGCGGCCATTGGACGGCGGGCCTCGACCTCAGCCCCCCTCTCCTCAGGCGGGCCCGCGCGCAGGCGCCCTCGGGGCGCTGGGTCCGGGGGGACATGCGGCGGCTCCCCTTCCGGGCGGGCGCCTTCGACGCCGCCGCCCTCATCTTCACTTCCTTCGGCTACTTCGAGACCCGGGCGGAGGACGAATCCACCCTCCGGGAGATCCGCCGCGTCCTGCGCCCCGGGGGCGGCCTCTACCTCGAGATGAAGAACCCCGATCACCTCCGCCGCCACCTCCCCCCGGACAGCACGGTGGCGATCCGGCAGGCCCAGGTCACCGAGTCGAGCCGCATCGCCCCCTCCCCCGAGGGGGACCGCTACGAGATCCGCCGCCTCCTGCGCCAGCCCGGCCAGCCCGAGCGCCGCTACCTCTACTCTATGCGCCTCTACCGCCCGGAGGAAATCCAAGAATCCCTCCGGGAGACGGGCTTCGGCGATATGGCCCTCTTCGGCGACTACCAGGGCTCCCCCGCCTCCCCGGCCCTCCCCCGCCTCATCGCGACGGCAAGAACGCATTGAAATAACGAGCCACCACGCATCTCGCCCGGCCTACCGGTACCTCTCCCCCTTGTGCTCGATCCATCCCCCCTCGCGCCTGCCCTTGGGATCGCGGTGGGTCCAGTGGATGACCCCGCCCCGCTTGTTCCACTCGTAGCGGCCGAAGACCTCCACCGCGTCCCCCTTCCCGGCGGGGACGCGCGGGGCGAGGCCGATGTTGTGGGAGATGAGGACGGTCATCCCGTCCGGCAGCCTGAGGATGAAGCGCTGGTGCCTCTGGCCCTCCAGGTCGTCGCGGAGGAGGCGGCTCACCTCCCCCCTGGCCCGGAGCCAGACGCCCGAGCGGCGCCGCTCGAAGGCCTCGCGGAGGGAGAGCCCCGGCCGGGCCGGGGCCTCGGCCGCCGGGGGAGCGGCGGGGGCGGCCCAAGGTGCCGGGCTCCCCGCCAGGAACCCCAGGGCCGCGAGAAGGGCGAGCGCCCGCCGCACCGGCTAGGACTCCGCGGGGCCGGACTTCGGGCGGAGGCTCCGGTGGTACTCCTGGAGGGGGCGCACGGTGCGCGAGGCTTCCGTGAGGGCCCGGATGGAGCGGGTGGCCGCGTGAGCGGCCTCCAGGGTGGTGCAGTAGAAGACGTTGCGGATGAGGGAGGTGCGGCGGATGGAGTAGCTGTCCCGCTTGGCCTGCTTGCCGGCCACCGTGTTCAGCACGAAGTCGATCCGGCCCTCCTCGATCATGTCCACCACGTGGGGGCGGGCGTTGTCGATGACCTTGTGGACGAAGCCCGCCTCGATGCCGTTGGCGAGGAGGGCCTTCCGCGTCCCCTCGGTGGCCACGATCTCGAAGCCCATCTCGACGAGCGACTGGGCGACGGGCACCACGGCCGCCTTGTCCTCGTCCCGCACCGAGACGAAGGCCCGCCCCCCCGCGGGCAGGTGGGAGCCCGCCCCCTCCTGGGCCTTCAGGAAGGCGGTGGGGAAGTCCCCTCCCAGGCCCATCACCTCCCCGGTGGACTTCATCTCGGGCCCCAGGATCACGTCCACGTTCGAGAACTCCTTGAAGGGGAAGACCGCCTCCTTTACCCCGTAGTGGCGCAGCTCCCGCTCCTCCACCCCCAGCTCGTCCAGCCTGGCCCCGGCCATCACCCGGGCCGCCACCTTGGCGAAGGGGATCCCCACCACCTTGCTCACGTAGGGCACGGTCCGGCTCGCCCGGGGGTTCACCTCCAAGATGAACACCTGGCGGCGGTGGACGGCGAACTGCACGTTGGTGAGGCCCACCACCCCGAGCGCCCGGGCGAGGATGCGCACCTGCCGCTTCATCTCCTCCACCACCGCCGGGCCCAGGGTGTAGGGAGGGAGGGAGCAAGCGGAGTCCCCGCTGTGGATGCCCGCCTCCTCGATGTGCTCCATCACGCCGGCGATGACCACCCGCTCCCCGTCCGAGACCGCGTCCACGTCCACCTCGATGGCGTCCTCGAGGAAGTGGTCGATCAGCACCGGCCGCTCGGCCGAGGCCTTGACCGCCTCGCGCATGTACTCGGCCAGCTCCTGGGGGTCGTGCACCAGGGCCATCGCCCGCCCCCCGAGCACGTAGCTCGGGCGCACGAGGATGGGATAGCGGATGCGCTCCGCGATCTGGAGCGCCGACTCGAGGTTGCTGGCCGTCCCCGAGGGGGGCTGGGTGAGGTGGAGCTTCCGCAGGAGGGCGCTGAAGAGCTCGCGGTCCTCGGTCAGGTCGATGCTCTCGGGCGAGGTGCCGAGGATGGGCACCCCCGCCTCCTTGAGGGGGAGGGCGAGCTTGAGCGGGGTCTGCCCCCCGAACTGGACGATGACCCCGAGCGGCTTCTCGCGGCGGACGATCTCCAGCACGTCCTCCAGGGTCAGGGGCTCGAAGTAGAGGCGGTCGCTCGTGTCGTAGTCGGTGCTCACGGTCTCGGGGTTGCAGTTCACCATGATGGACTCGAAGCCCGCCTCCGAGAGCGCCATCGCCCCGTGGCAGCAGCAGTAGTCGAACTCGATCCCCTGGCCGATGCGGTTGGGCCCCCCGCCCAGGATGATGATCTTCTTCCGGGAGGTGGGGGGCGCCTCGTCCTCCTCCTCGTACGTCGAGTAGAGGTAGGGCGTGTGGGCCTCGAACTCGGCGGCGCAGGTGTCCACCTGCTTGTAGACGGGGCGCACCCCCAGCCGCCAGCGCGCCTCGCGCACCTCCCTCTCCGCCACCCCCTGGCGCTGGGCCAGGTCCCGGTCGGAGAAGCCGTTCTCCTTGAGGAGGCGCAGCCGGCCGGCGTCCGAGAGCAGCCCGGGCGCCTCCGCCTCCGCCTCCAGCGAGACCAGCTCGGCGATGTGGTGGAGGAACCACGGGTCGATCCGGGAGGAGGCGTGGATGTCCCCGACGGGCCACCCCTCCCGCAGCGCCCGGGCGGCGGCCCAGAGGCGATCCGGGCCCGGCACCCGCAGCGTGTCCGCGATGAGCTCCCGCTTCCTGGCGGCGTCCAGGCCCGCGTACCTGCCCGGCTCCGGGTCGGCCAGGCCGTGGCGGTCGATCTCCATCGAGCGCACCGCCTTCATCAGGGCCTCGCGGAAGGTGCGGCCGATGGCCATCGCCTCCCCCACCGAGCGCATCTGGGTGTCGAGCACGGGGGGCGTCTCGGGGAACTTCTCGAAGGTGAAGCGCGGGAACTTGACCACCACGTAGTCGATCGAGGGCTCGAAGGAGGCGGGCGTCATGCGCGTGATGTCGTTGGGGATCTCGTCCAGGGTGAGCCCCACGGCGAGCTTGGCCGCGATCTTGGCGATGGGGAAGCCCGTCGCCTTGCTGGCGAGCGCCGAGCTGCGCGAGACGCGCGGGTTCATCTCGATGATCACCATCCGGCCGTCCCTGGGGTTCAGGCCGAACTGGATGTTCGAGCCCCCGCACTCCACCCCCACCTTGCGGATGCAGGCGATGGCCGCGTCCCGCATGGCCTGGTACTCGCGGTCCGAGAGGGTCTGGGCGGGGGCGACGGTGATGGAGTCGCCGGTGTGGATCCCCATCGGGTCCAGGTTCTCGATGGAGCAGATGATGGAGACGTTGTCCTTCAAGTCCCGCATCACCTCGAGCTCGAACTCCTTCCACCCGAGCACGCTCTCCTCGATCAGCACCTGCTTGACCGGGCTCTCGGAGAACGCCCAGGCGATCTTCTCCCCGAACTCGGCCTCCGAGCGCGCCACCGCCCCCCCGCTCCCCCCGAGCGTGAAGGCGGGCCGCAGGATAACCGGGAAGCCGATGCGCCGCGCCGCCGCCCAGCCCTCCCCGGCCGTGCGCGCCACCTCGCTCCGGGGGAGGTCCAGGCCGATCTCGGCCATCGCCCGCTTGAAGAGCTCGCGGTCCTCGGCGCACTTGATGGCCGGGAGCTTCGCCCCGATGAGCTCGACCCCGAACTCCTCCAGCACCCCCGCCTCGGCCAGCTCCACCGCCGTGTTCAGGCCCGTCTGCCCGCCCATGGTGGGAAGGAGCGCGTCCGGCCGCTCGCGCTCGATGATCTGGCGCACCACCCCGGCCGTGATGGGCTCGACGTAGGTGGCCTCGGCCATCTCGGGGTCGGTCATGATGGTGGCCGGGTTCGAGTTCACCAGCACCACCCGGTAGCCCTCCTCCCGGAGCGCCTTGCAGGCCTGGGTGCCCGAGTAGTCGAACTCGCAGGCCTGGCCGATGACGATGGGCCCCGAGCCGATGATCAGGATCTTCTTGATGTCCGCGCGCTTGGGCATGAGACCTTCTTGGGCGGAACCGGCGCGAATGCGCCTGGCATTGCCGTTTGTAGGGGCGGTTCGCGAACCGCCCCTACGGATGATGATTCACCGGACGGTTCCGATCTGTAGGGGCGCGGCATGCCTCGCCCCCGCGGACGAAACCGCGGACGCCGGGAATCACGTCACCACCACGCCGTTCTCGCCGCCGAAGCCGTTGGGCTCGCGCGCGTCGGGCCGCTCCTCGTCGATCCACTCCCCCGTGCCGGTCAGGTAGCGGAAGGCGTAGCGCCCCCCCGGCTCCAGCGTCACCGAGACGCTGAAGGCCCGGTTGGCCCGCCGGGCGAAGAGGTCCACCCCCGGCCGCCAGCCGTTGAAGTCCCCGACGAGAAAGACCGTCCCGTGCGGCTGGTCCCTCGGCAGGACGAACGTGACCTTCACCTTCTTGCTTCCCTTCATCGTCTCCTTGCGGATCATGGCGGCCATCCTTTCGGTTGAAATGATGGTGGCGGAGATAAACACTACATCATGGCTTCACCCTCTTCCGAAACGCAGGAGAGGCATCTCCGATTCCGCAATAGGCTTCCCGCGCCCTGAGCCCTTTGGCACCACCCCGAGCCCCCTGCCCGTCACCCTGGGCCCCTTGCGGAGTTTACCCTGAGCGGAGCGAAGGGCTCAGGACAATCTCCGCGAAGGTGTCATGCTGAGCGAAGCGAAGCATCTCGGTTCTCACACCGAGATTCTGCGCTCCCTCCG
>JACPCT010000281.1 GCA_016184445.1 Candidatus Tectimicrobiota bacterium
GAAAGCTCGTAATTGGTTGAAGCAAAATATAGGCAAGACCATTGATGGTACCTGGAGGATTGGTGTAGGGATTGCCGCAAAGGTAATAGAAGAGGCCGCGCTTCGATACTATGGCCTCAAATGATGACTTGTCGGTTAATCGTCTAACTCTTCAACCCTCCCCCAGCCCCTTCCCCCCCCTCAGCCGGCGGCGGCGATCTTCTGGAGAATCTCCTTCAGGACCTGGTCCGCCCGCTCGTTCTCGACCTGGCAGGTGCCGACGGCCTCCTGGCCGCCGCCGCCGTACTCGAGCATCAGGCTGCCGATGTTGCACTGCGAGAGGCGGTTGATGATGGACTTGCCCACGGCGAAGGCCGTGTTCTGCTTCTGGAGCCCCCACATGACGTGGACCGAGACGGCGCACTCGGGGTAGAGGGCGTAGATCATGAAGCGGTTGCCCGCCCAGATCGGGTCCTCGTTGCGGAGGTCGATGACGACGGTGTCGCCCTCGACCCTGGAGCAGCGCTGGATCTGCTCCTTGAACTTCTCCTCGTGCTCGAAGTAGAGCTGGCGGCGCTCGGCCACGTCGGGCGTCTGGAGGATCTGCTCGGCCGTGTGGTCGCGGCAGAGGTCGACGAGCTGCATCATGAGGTCGTAGTTGGAGATGCGGAAGTTCCTGAAGCGGCCCAGGCCGGTGCGCGGGTCCATCAGGAAGTGGAGGAGGACCCAGCCCTTCGGGCGGAGGATGTTGCTCTCGGTGAAGCGGGCGGAGTCCCCCCTGTCCACCGCGTCCATCAACTCGTCGGAGATGCGGGGGAACTTCGCCTTCCCGCCGTAGTGGTTGTAGATCACGAACGCCGTGGACATCGCGTCGGTGTTGATGATGTGGTTCTTCTTCTTCGCCACGCGCTCGGTCTCGCTCAGGTGGTGGTCGAACGCGAGGTGGACCCCCTCCACGTAGGGGAGGTTGGCGGTGATGTCACTGTCGGTGATCTCGACCTTGCCCTCCTGCATGTCGCGGGGGTGGACGAACTTGATCTCGCCGACCATGTCGAGCTCTTTGAGCAGGGCGGCGCACGCTATGCCGTCGAAATCGCTCCGCGTCACGAGGCGGTACTTCTTCTGGCCGGTTGCCATTTCCCCCCTCCTTCCCCACGCTCGCCGGAACCGGGACGCCCCGGATGCCGGCACCGCATCCCAGGCCTCTGCCGCAAATCCCCTCCTCCGGCCGCAGGAAGGCGGGCAGGGGAGGGAGAGGCTCGCGGCCGCCCGTCCATCCCCGGGCCGGCCCGAGCTCGGTCTTTCGTCACACCCTCGGCGGGAAGGGGCTCCCCATTCAGCGCCGCCGCGCCCTCGAAGGGCGCGGCCCGGGCCGCAAGGTTCCTGGCGGTGCATCCCCTCGTGGCGCTTCGGATTGAACCGGCATTTCCCAGATGCCCCTTGGAGGAGGGCAGTATAGCAGAAAAGCCCGGGAACCGGGCTTGGAAAATCCGCGTCCCTGCCGGGGGAAGGCCCCCCGGGCGCCCCTCCGGCCGCGGGAAGAACCCGCTTCTGTTTTTGTGCAGGGCCTTGCGGCTCCCCTACCCCAGCCGCTTCCTCCCCTTCACCCGCTCCTCGCAGGGGGTGGGGGTCTCGTTGCCGAGCCAGAGGTCCCAGGCGGTGTGGTGGCCGATGTCCACCCCCTCCTCCTGGGCCTTCCGCTGGAGGGCGCCCTGGAGGTTGTCCAGGAAGGCGCAGTCCATGAGGTCGAGGTTGTCGGCCAGGTGGCGGTGGAGGACGCGGTAGACGAGCTTCGCGTCCTCCAGCGAAGCCTCGAAGTGGAGGTTCCCGGATCTCACCTGAAACGCCATTCTGTTTTCCCCGCAAGCCCTAAGAGACGCGAAAGGGCCCATCGGCCCACAGGTCTTATTTTACCCGATTCGTCGGGAATGGGAAACCGGGGGAGCGGAGTGGCCATCTCGTCCATGGGGGCGAAGCGCGCTTCGCCCCTGCGGAAGCATCGTTCACGAGTCCTGGAAAGGAAGGAGCCGGGGGCCCGGCAAAACACATGGGGACCGGGCCCCCGGCTGGGGGGGCTTGGGATCAGTTGAGGCAGACCTGCCTGAGCTCCTTGAAGTGGTCGAGCACGTAGCCCGTCCCGCGCACCACGGCGGTCAGGGGGTCCTTCACGCGGTAGATGGGGAGCCCCGTCTCCTGGTGGAGCCGGGCCCCCAGGCCCTTGAGAAGGGCGCCGCCGCCCGCCAGCACGATGCCGCGCCGCTGGATGTCGGCCGCCAGCTCGGGGCTCGTCTTGGAGAGGGCCTTGCGGATGGACTCGACGATGGCCCGCACGGGGGCGTCGAGGGAGACGCGCACCATCTCGTCGGTGAGCTTGATGACGCGGGGGATGCCGGTCGACACGTCGCTGCCGCAGACCTCGGTGTCCATGGCCTCGGCCAGGGGGGCGGCGGAGCCGATCTCGATCTTCACCCGCTCGGCCTCGAAGGAGCCGATCGCGAGCCCGTGCTCGCGCCGCACGTAGCGCTGGATGCAGTCGTCCATGGCGTCCCCCGCGATGCGCAGGGACTCCGCGTAGGCCACGGCGTACTGGGAGATGACGGCCACCTCGGTGGTGCCCCCGCCGATGTCCACCACCATGGAGCCCGCCACCTCGTGGATGGGGAGCTTGCTCCCGATGGCGGCGGCCATGGGCTCCTCGATGAGGTGCACCTTGGCGGCCCCGCACTGGGCGGCCGAGTCGATGACGGCCTTCATCTCCACGCTGGTGATGCCAGCGGGCACGCAGATCATCATGGTGGGCCGGGCGAAGGTGCGGCGCGGCATGGTGGCCTTGATGAAGTGGCGGATCATGGCGTTGGTGACGTCGAAGTCGGCGATGACGCCGTCCTTCATGGGCCGGATGGTGCGGATGCTCTCCGGGGTGCGGCCGTACATCTCCTTGGCCCGCCTGCCCACGGCGAGCACGGAGCCCCCGTTGCGCGCGTTGAGCGCCACCACCGAGGGCTCGTCGAGGACGATGCTCCCCTCCCTGTAGATGAGGGTGTTGGCGGTGCCCAGGTCCATGGCGAGCCGCTGTCCCATCAGGCTGTGGAGCGTATTAAGAAGCCACATCGGATCATCCCCCCCCGTGGAAGCACAGCTGGTTGATCCCCGCCAAGCGCGCCGCGGCGAGCGCGCCGAGGGAGGCCGCGATGAGAGCCTGGGGGTCCCGGGCGTGTTCGGGGAAGCACGCCACCCCCGCCGATGCCGTCACCTCGGCCGTCCTGCCCCCGATGCGGCAGGGGGTCTCGTTGATGACCTGGATGAGCCGCTCCGCGGCCGCCTCGGCGTGCTCGTGCGAGGAGCTCTGGAGCAGGAGGAAGAAGCGCGCGCCCTCGTGCCGGGCGAGGATGTCCCCGCCCTGGGCCGCGGGCGCGAGGAGCCGGTGGATGTGGAACGCCGCCTCCTCGCCGGCGGAGGGGTGGAGCTCGCCTTCCAGCCCGTCCGGGGCGATGCACAAGAGCGCCGCCCGGCGGCCGCGCAAGCCCGCATCGCGGAGGATCTCGCCGAGCCTCGCGCGCAGGTGGGCCATGCTGCGCCCGCCGGTCAGGGGATCGATCTCGGCCTGGCGGCTGAGCCGCCGCTCGGCCCTGAGGCGCAGGATGGCCTCGGCGGCGGGCGCCGCCGCCACCTCGGCCCGCATGAGGGAGGTCAGGTCGAACTCCCCCCGGCGGCGGCTGGTGAAGCCCAGCGCGCCGAACACCTCGCCCCCCGCCGCGAGCGGGACCGCCAAGGCCGAGCGCGCGCCGATGTTGGGCTCGTCGGGATGGAAGAGGGGGCGGCTTCCGCTCGGCCCCCGGAGGTCCGGCAGCCGCAGCGGCTCCCCCTTCTTCAGCACGTAGCCCGCCACGCTGGCCCGCTCGTTCACGGCGAGCCCGCTCAAGAAGAGCTCGCCGAAGCCCGAGGTGCGGGCGAGGCGGGGGGTGCCTGCTTCCTCGTCCCGCAGGACGAGGAAGCAGGCGTCGAAGGGAAGCAACTCGCGCGGAACCAAGCAGATGGCGTTCAGCAGCTGGTCCTCGCTCTCGCAGGAGTGCAAGGAGGCCAGGTAGCCGCTGTAGGCGCCGGCGTCGATGGAGCGGCGCTCCATCTGGACCGCCGCCAGGGCGCCGTCCACCAGATAGGCGAATTGCTGGGCGAACCCCGCGAGGATTTTCTGGGACTTGGCGGTGAAGCACCAGCTCTTCTTGCTGTCGATGGCGAGCGCGCCCTTGGTGAGGGAGGAGGGCAGCGGGGCCGCCATGAAGGATTTGATGTCCTCGTTGTGCGCGTAGTAGCCGAGGACGACGGTGTCCTTGTCGAACTCGTTGACGCTCAGGGCCTCGTTGTTCTCGAGCACCCAGCCGAGGAAGCCCTGGCCGCTCTCGACTGTGGCCTCGGCCAGGAGGTGGGGGCTCAGGCTGTGGTAGCTCGTCAGCTGGAAGGCCTTGCGCCGCCGGTTCTCGAGGAAAAGGCACGCCGAGTAAGCGTCCGTGACGTTGCTCACCAGCGTGATCAGCGAGGACAGGTCCCGTTCCAGGTTGGTCATCGGGCCACCGACGGGGGCGGACAGAGAACGACGGGGATCTTAGCAAAGGGGTTTTCCGACTCAAGTAATTTTTTAAGTCATGCTTGTATCCTTTTGATTTTTAATGTCTTGATAGTTTAAATATTTTCAAGCGCACGCCCAGACCTCATCCGATGCGTGTAATTGACGATGTAAACAATTGAAATATGATGGTTTATTTAAATCAATCCCGCCTTGGGGAGGCAAGGGAGGAGAAATTCTAGGTGTTGTGCCGCTCGCCTTTCAGGCGCCTACCCATGGGGTCCGGGCGGCTCACGATGGAACGGCTGAAGAGCTTGGCCAGCTCTCGGGCGAAGGCCCCGATGTCGGGGAGGAGGCGGAGACCCTCGGCGGCGGCGGTACCGGTCATCAGGGAGGTGACCGCATAGGCGGGCTTGCCGGCCGCGCGCGCGGCGGCGAGCTGGGAGGGCTCGGGCGGCCCGAGGAAGAGCAGCACGTCCCCGCGGCGCGTGACCTCCTCCGGCAGTTGCGCCGCGGGGATGCCCTCCGCGATCGCATTGAAGAAAGAAGGCGGCGCGGCCGCGCCCTCGGGCAAGAGGGCCGCGAGATGGGGGCCCCCGGCCTCGCGGTAGGCCTCGGCGGCGAAGAAGGCTGGGCCGCCCGCCCCGGCGAGCAGGAGGGTGTGGCCCCCCGCCGCGATGTAGCGGCCCGCCTGGGCGAGCGCCCGGTATTCGGCCCCGGAGGGGTTGGGCCCCCCGGTCCAGAGCAGCGCCAGGATCACAGCCGCCTCTCTATGAGTAGTACCGCTTGCGCAGCTCCTCGACGCTGAACGTCTCGGAGCGGATGAAGGAGAGCATCCCGGCCTCGCGGGCCAGCACTTTCCTGGCCGCGGCGGGCACCTCGGCCGCGACCTCCCGGGGGACGACGAGGGCGCCGCTCGGGTCGGCGTGGATGAGGTCGCCGGGCAGCACGCTCAGCCCTCCCACGCTCACCGCTACGTTCACGTCCACCACCCGCAGGTCCCCCCGGGAGGGCGTCACCCCCGCCGCCCAGGTCTTGAAGCCCGCCGCCCGCATGGCCTCGGTGTCGCGCACCACCCCCTCGAGCACCACCCCCTCCGCCCCAAGGCGGCGGAAGAGGTTGGCCATCATCTCCCCCCAGAAGCAGGCCGAGAGGGGCCGGGGGCCGGTGTCCTGCTGGACGAGGAGGCAGGGCTTCGGGGCCCGCTCGACCGCCTCGTAGAGCCGGAGGCGGGCGGCGTGGCTCCGCTTCTCGCCGGAGCCGTACTCGCTGGTGGTGAAGGTGACGGCGTAGCCCACCGCCGCCCCCAGCTCGGGGAACATGCAGCGCACCCGGGCGTCGGCGTGGCCCATGGTGCGGGGGCGGACACCGAAGGACTCGATGGCGTTCGATACCGTGGGGGTGTCGAGGGCGCGGAGCGCCTGGAGCGTCTCGTCGCTGAGCATGGCGCCTCCTTGGGGGCTCAACGGGGCGGAAAGCCGCCGGGATGGAAGGAGGGGATTCTGCCCTCCCGCATCCAGACTTGCCAGTCCTGCAGGGCCGCCCGGGTGGTCTCGAAGGCGAGCTCGGCGGGGACGATCTCCTCCGGGGACGCGAAGCGCACGGCCGTCGTCTCGTCCAGGGGCCGGGGCTCCCCGCGCAGGATCTCGCCCACGTAGACCACGAGGACGATGGGGTTCTCCGGGAAGGAGTACACCCCCAGGAGCGGTCCCGTCCGGACCTCGATCCCCGCCTCCTCCCGGGCCTCGCGGGCGGCGGCCGCGGCCACCACCTCCCCTCGGTTCACGAAGCCGCCGGGGAAGGTCCATAGCCCCTTGCCCGGGTTGTGCTTGCGCTGGACGAGGAGCGCCCTGCCCCCGCGGGAGGCGATCACCCCCGCCGCGAGCTTGGGGTCGAGGAAGTGGACGTGGCCGCAGCCGGGCCGCGGGCAAAGGAGCTGCATGGAGCCGTCCCCCTGCTCCCATTTGCGGAGAGCAAGATGGGGATGGGCCGCTGGCGGCGGGGGGGCGTCCCCTCCGGTGGGCGGGAGCGCGCTCACGCGAAGAGCCTCTCGGCGCCCGGCTGGCAGAAGGGGTTGGCCGCTTTCTCGCGCCCGATGGTGGTCTCGGGGCCGTGGCCGGGGTGGACGACGGTGTCGGGCGGCAGCGTGAGGAGCTGGGTGCGGATGCTCCGCAGGAGGGCCGCCGGGTCCCCCATGTGGAGGTCGGTGCGCCCCACCGAGCCCGCGAAGAGGACGTCGCCCACGAAGGCGTGGCCGGGCTCGCCGCCGGCGCCCGGGCGGTAGAGCGTGACGTTCCCCGGCGCGTGGCCGTCCGTGAGGCGGATCTCGAAGCGGAGCGCACCCACCTCCAGGGTCTCCCCCGGGACGAGGAAGCCGTCCACCTCGGGCACCTCGGGCGGAGGGAAGCCGTACATGCGGGCCGCCTCGGGCATGCGCCGAAGGTTGGCGAGCTCGGCCTCGTGGAGCCAGTAGGGGGCCCCCAGCTTCTCCTTGGCCTCGGCCACCCCCTCGGCGTGGTCGATGTGGGCGTGGGTGCCCACGAGGCGGACGATGGCGAGGCCACGGCGCCTGGCCTCGCCGATGACGGAGTCCACCTCGGCGCCCGGGTCGAGGTAGAGGGCCTCGCGGCGCTCCTCGCACCCGACGAGGTAACTGTTCATCTGGAAGGGGCCGACGGGGATGCGCTCGACGATCAGGGCCGCTCCCTCCGGGTTGACGGAAAGCGGCGAAGGGGGAGGCCCCTCCCGCCGGCGGGTGACGCTGGCGTCCGGCCGAGCCCCTGGAGGCGGGGAGGCGTCCCCCCTACCGCGCCTCGGGGGGGAAGACGACGATCTCGATGCGGCGGTTCTTCTCCCGCCCCTCGGGAGTGGCGTTGTCCGCGATGGGCCGGA
Source organism: Candidatus Tectimicrobiota bacterium (assembly GCA_016184445.1). Classification (GTDB taxonomy): domain Bacteria; phylum UBA8248; class UBA8248; order UBA8248; family UBA8248; genus 2-12-FULL-69-37. The sequence goes on from JACPCT010000281.1 coordinate 7,436, forward strand.
ACTCGCCCAGGCCCGCCGCCGAGGAGTGTAGCGGGTCGAGGTTCCCCACCTCGACCAGATGGCGCAGGACGCGGGTGGCCCGGCCCGCCGAGAGCTCCCAGTTCGTCTCCCACCGCTCGGCGAGGCGCTCGGTGATGCGCTGGTTGTCGGTGTGGCCGCGCACCTGGATCTCCCGGTTGGCGTAGCGGCGCAGCGCCGCCGCCACCTTGGAGAGCACCCGCGTCCCCTGGCTCTTGATGGCGACGCTGCCCGGCGCGAAGAGGATGCCGCTCGCCACGTGGAGGATGACGCGCTCGCCCTCGCGCCTCACCTCGATCGTACCGGCCTTGATCTCGGCCGCGGGCTGGGCCGCGAAGTCCTTCTCCACCTGGGCCTGGAGCCGCCCCCGGTCCTCGAAGCGGGCGAGGCGCACCCGCGTGTCGTTCAGGGCGCTCTCCATCTGGCGCATCTTCTGGAGGCCGTCCTCGAACTCCTTCTGGATCCGGGCGAGCTTCTCGCCGGTGGTCTCGG
>JACPCT010000282.1 GCA_016184445.1 Candidatus Tectimicrobiota bacterium
GCTCGCTCCGCTGGAAGCGGTAGTTGATGGCGCTGTCGATGACGTTGCAGCCCAGCCGCACGGCCTCGGCGACCGAGTCCCGGTAGGCCGCGTCGGTCGACTCGTCCGCCTCGCCGAGGTAGGTCCCGATGCCCACCGAGGACATCCAGAGGTCCTCGAGCTCGCGGAAGTGGCGCGGCTCGGCCTTCCCGGAGAGAGAGTCCCGGTAGGAGGCGGTCCCCTCCCGCGTGGCGTAGCCCGGATAGGCCATGCGGCCCCCCATTGGATGTCGGAATGGCACTGCGGGGGCATCTTACACGCTATCCCCTCCCCTGGCGAGGCGGAAACCCCGCGAGGGCCCCGGAGGCCCTGGCGGGGGGCTTTCTCTTGACAGCGCGGCCATCATTCCCAATACTTCCCAAACCAACGGCACCGGCATTCCAACAAGACCGGCGAAGGCGCATCCCCCCGGAGGGCCCGCCTTGGCGCCCGGTTTTCCTCCTCCGATGGGAGGGCCCCAGGTGAACATCTCCCTCTGCATCAACGGCCAGTCCCGCGCGTTCGACGCCGAGCCGCGCACCCTCCTCGTCCACCTCCTCCGGGACGAGGCCGGGCTCACGGGCACCCACATCGCCTGCGAGACCTCCGTCTGCGGCGCCTGCACCGTCCTCCTCGACGGGAAGGCGGTGAAGAGCTGCACCGTCCTGGCCGTCCAGGCCGAGGGCTCGGAGATCACCACCATCGAGGGCCTGGCTCCGGGCGGCAAGCTCCACCCACTCCAGGAGCAGTTCTGGGAGAAGCACGGCCTCCAGTGCGGCTACTGCACGCCGGGCATGATCCTCGCCGCCTGGCAGCTCCTCGAGCGCCGCCCGGACCCCAGCGAGGAGGAGATCCGCCACGGCATCGAGGGCAACCTCTGCCGCTGCACGGGCTACCAGCACATCGTGGACGCCATCCAGGCCGCCGCGGCGCAGATGGGAGGGAAGCGGTGATGGCCTCCATCCCCGAGGCGCCCAAGTTCATCGGCGTCCCCATCAAGCGGCGGGACGACCCGCGCCTGATCCAGGGCCGGGCCCGCTACGTGGACGACTTCCAGCTCCCCGGCACCCTCCACATGGCCTTCGCCCGCAGCCCCTACGGGCACGCGGCCATCCGCGGGGTGGACCTCTCCAAGGCCCGCGCGGCCCCCGGCGTGGTGGCCGCCTACGCGGGCGCGGATCTGGCCGGGAAGATCGGCCCCGTCCCCGTGGCCGGCCTGGTGCCGGACGCCCGGGTGCCTGTCCAGCCCGTGCTCGCGGGGGGGCGCGCGCTCTTCGCCGGGGAGCCCGTCGCCGCCGTCGTGGCCCGGACCCGCTACCAGGCGCGCGACGCCGCCGACCTCGTCGAGGTGGACTACCAGGCCCTCGACGCCGTCGTGGACCTGGAGAAGGCCCTCGCCCCGGCCGCCCCCCGGGTCCACGCGCAGTTCGAGGACAACGTCGCCTTCCGCTGGGCGATTGCGGGCGGGGACATCGAGGCGGGCCTCCGGGCCGCCGACGTGGTGATCAAGCAGAAGATCGCCAATCCCCGGGTCGTCCCCCTGGCGCTGGAGCCGCGCGGGGTGCTCGCCCACTACCTGCCGGGCGAGGACAAGATGACGATCTGGTCCTCCACCCAGGTCCCCCACAAGCTGCGCACCCTGCTCGCCCAGCAGATCGGGATGGCGGAGAACCGCATCCGGGTCATCGCCCCGGAGGTGGGCGGGGGCTTCGGCAGCAAGCTCAACGTCTACCGCGAGGAGGCGCTCGCCGCCTACGTCACCCGGGAGCTCGGCCGGCCGGTCAAGTGGATCGAGAGCCGGGGCGAGAATTTCCTGGCCACCATCCATGGGCGGGGCCAGCTCGGCGAGGCCGAGATGGGCCTCAGGCGCGACGGCACCATCACCGCGCTCCGCTACAACGTGCTGGCCGACTGCGGGGCCTACTACCAGCTCCTGACGGTCGCCATCTTCACCCTGACCGGCCTCATGCTCCCCGGCCCCTACAAGATCCCCCACATCGAGATGAAGGTGACCGGCGTCTTCACCCACAAGATGGCGACCGACGCCTACCGCGGGGCGGGCCGCCCCGAGGCCACCTACATCCTCGAGCGGATGCTGGACCTGGCCGCCCTCGAGCTCGGCATGGACCCGGCCGAGATCAGGCGCAAGAACTTCCCCGCCAAGGCCGAGTTCCCCTACGCCACCTCGGCGGGGCTCACCTACGACAGCGGGGACTACCACGCCGCCCTCGACAAGGCGCTCCAGAAGGCGGGCTACCCGGAGATGCGCCGCCAGCAGGCCGAGGCCCGCCGGCAGGGCCGCTGCCTGGGCGTCGGCCTCTCCACCTACGTCGAGATCTGCGGCATGGGGCCCTCCGCCGCCCTCGGGGGCCAGGGCTGGGAGAGCGCGCGCGTGCGGGTGGAGCCGACGGGCAAGGTGACCGTCTTCTCGGGCGCCTCCCCCCACGGCCAGGGCCAGGAGACCTCCTTCGCCCAGATCGCGGCCGACGCCTTCGGCATCGCCGTCGAGGACGTGGAGGTCATCCACGGGGACACCGACGTGGTCCCCTACGGGGTGGGCACCTTCGGCAGCCGGGGCACGGTGGTCGGGGGATCGGCGGTCGTCTTCGCCCGCGACAAGGTGCGGGACAAGATGGCCCGCTTCGCCGCCATGCGGTTCGAGGCGGACGCCGCCGACATCGCCTTCGCCGGGGGAAAGGTGTTCGTGCGGAGCGCCCCCGAGAAGTCCGCCCCCTTCGCCCGGATCGCCCAGATGGCCTACGACGCCATCCAGCTCCCGCCGGGGACGGAGCCCGGCCTGGAGGAGACCCACTTCTTCGAGCCCCCGAACTTCACCTTCCCCTTCGGGACCCACGTCGTCCTGGTGGAAGTGGACCCCCAGACCGGCGAGGTCAAGATCCTCCGCTACGTCGCGGTGGACGACGTGGGGAACATGATCAACCCCCTCCTCGTCCGCGGCCAGATTCACGGCGGCATCGCCCAGGGGGCCGGCCAGGCGCTCGAGGAAGAAGTGATCTACGGCGGGGGCGGCCAGCCCTTGAACGCCACCCTCATGCACTACGCCCTCCCCAAGGCCCACCAGCTCCCGCGCTTCGAGCTCGACCACACCACCACCCCCACCAGCGTGAACCCGCTGGGGGCGAAGGGGGTGGGCGAGGCGGGCACGATCGGCTCCACCCCCGCGGTGGTGAACGCGGTGCTCGACGCCCTCGCGCCCTTCGGGGTCCACCACCTGGACATGCCGCTGCGCCCCGAGAAGATCTGGCGCGCCGTCTCGCGGGCGCGGAAAGGAGGGCCGGCGTGATCCCCGCCCCCTTCGGCTACAAGCGCCCCGGCACCCTGGCGGAGGCCCTCGCCCTCCTCCGTGAGCACGGGGAGGACGCCAGGCTCCTCTCGGGCGGCCACAGCCTCCTGCCCCTCCTCAAGGCGCGCCTCGCCCGCCCAGGCGTCCTGATCGACATCGCCCGCATCCCGGGCCTCTCGGGGATCACGGAGACGGCGGGCGGCCTGCGCATCGGGGCCCTGACCACCCACCACGAGGTGGAGGCCTCCCCCCTCGTCCGCGAGGCCTGCCCGCTTCTCGCGGAAGCGGCTGGGCGGATCGGGGACGTCCAGGTGCGCAACCGGGGCACCATCGGCGGGAGCGCGGCCCACGCCGACCCGGCCTCGGACTACCCCGCCGCCCTCCTCGCCCTGGAGGCGGCGCTGGTGGCTTCAAGCCCCGATGGGACGCGCAGCATCCCCGCCGCCGGTTTCTTCACCGGCCCCTACGAGAGCGCGCTCAAGCCGGGGGAGATCCTCACCGCGGTGGAGGTGCCCTCCCCGCCGCGCGGGAGCGGCGAGGCCTACCTCAAGGCCGCCCAGCAGGCGAGCGGCTTCGCCGTCTGCGGCGTCGCGGCGCTGGTGGTGCCGGGGCCGGGCGGGACCATCGCCTCGGCGCGGGTGGGGGTGACGGGGGTGGCCGCGCCGGCCTACCGGGCCAGAAAGACCGAGGAAGCCCTCGCCGGGAAGCCCGCCTCCCCGGACGCCCTCCGGCGGGCGGCGGCCCTCGCCGCCGAGGGGGTGGAACCGCTGGACGACTTCTACGCCTCGGCGGACTTCCGCCGCCAGCTCGCGCGGGTCTACGCCGAGCGGGCCCTGGCCGAGGCCCTCCGCCGGGCCAAAGGGTAGGCGATGCCCGCCCCTGTGGACACCGCCTCCGCCGTCCACCCCGCCATCCCCTGGCTCCGGCGCGAGAACCTCCGCTTCCACGGGTTCCTCGGCGCCTTCACCGAGGCGGACTGGCGCGGGCCCACCCTCTGCACGGAGTGGTGCGCCGCCCAGGTGGTGGGCCACATGATCGGCGGAGCGGCCTCCTACGCCGACCGGGTGGAGGCCGCCCTGGAGGGCCGGGTCATCTTCGGCCTGGGCGCCCAGGGCGCGGAGGAGTTCCAGGCCAAGCGCGCGGCGATCATGAAGGAGACCCTCGCCCTGCCGGGCCCGGAGCGGGTGGCCCGGCTCGCGGAGGCAGATCGGCGGCTGGACGAGGCCCTGGCCCGGCTCAGGCCCGAAGACCTGGACCGGCCCACCTGGCACCGGAAGGGGAGCCTCCCCCTCCGCCTCCTCCCCGGCCAGCGCCTCGGCGAGGTGGTGCTGCACCGCCGCGACCTCGGCAACGACCCGGCCGCCCCCCTGGAGACGGAAGCGATAGGCGTCCTGGCCCGGGTCCTCGAGGAGCGCATCCCGCGCCAGTTCGAGGGGGCCCCGCGGGAAGGGCTCGCCGGCCGCTTCCGGGTCGAGACAACGGACCCCGCCCACGCCTTCACGCTGGAGGCCCGGGACGGCGCCCTTCTCCCCGCCCCCGGCGCGGGGGGCTGGGACGCGCGCCTCCGCGCCCCGGCGGGAGACATGGTCCTCCTCGTCACCGGCCGCGCCGGGCGGGCGGAGCGGGAAGGGGCCGGCCGCCTCCTCGTCGAGGGGGATCGGAAGAAGGCGGAGGCCCTGATGCGGGCCGTCTTCCGGCCCATCTGAGAGACAGCGCCGAGGCTGCCGTAGGGGCGGCCCCCTGTGGCCGCCCGCCAGGGGGCAGTCCCCCCCCGCCCCTGCGAAAAACGGCGGTCCCGTCCGGAACCTGCGCGAATTTGGGGTAAGGGCTTTTCCCGGCCGATGAATTACATTCCCCCGCGGGGGAGATGCGGGTTGCCGCCCGTAGGGGCGTGTTTGAAACCCGCCCCTACGCAGGTCAGAGGGTGGGAATGAAATTTCTGATCTTTTCCGGCGGATTCCGGCCTAAAAGATGCGCGGGAAAGGCCCGCTGGCGGGGAGGTTTCAGGGCTATTAAGGGATAATAAGGGGTATTCCGCGATTTTTTTTGGGAGATGACACCGCATGGCGGACCTGTCCTGGAGCATCTCGGCCCCCTGGCTCGCGCGGGAGAACCCGCGCCTCGCCGCCCTCTTCCGCTCCTTCGGCGAGGCGAGGTGGGCGAAGCCCAGCTACTGCCCCGGGTGGACGGCGGTCCATGTGGTGAGCCACATGACGCTGGGGGCGCGCTTCTACGCCTCGGTCATCGAGAGCGGGCGGCAGGGGCGCCTCGAGCCCCCCTTCGGGGCGAAGGACGCCGCCTCCTTCCGCCAGAGCCGGGAGAAGGAGATGGAGAAGCTGCTGGCGCTCCCGGGGGCGGAGCGGGCGGACCGCTTCGAGGCGGCGGTGGGGGCGCTCCAGCGCACCCTCGAGAGCCTCATGCCGCATGAGCTCGACCTGAACGGCTGGCACCCCCGGTGCCCCACCCCCATCCGCAACTACGCCGACCAGCGCCTCTACGAGATCATCCTGCATGAGTGGGACATCCGGAACGAGCCGGAGAGCGACATCACCTCGGCCGCCCTCGGCGCGGCGGTCGAGATTCTCATGGAGCGCATCCCCTTCCTCTGGGAGAACACCGAGCACCCGCAGGTGGAGGGGCGCTTCCGCTTCGAGACGAAGAATCCCGACGCCGGGTGGGAGATGGAGACCCGGGCGGGCAAGGCGGCCCTGTTCAGGGAGGGCAAGGAGAAGTGCGACGCCCTCCTCTCCGCCACGGCGAGCGACATGGTGCTCCTGGTGTGCGGGCGAGGCCCCGTCCCGGAGCGGATCAAGAGCGGTCGGCTCGGCATCCAGGGCGACCGCGCCAAGGCGGATGTCCTGATCGGGTCCGTCTTCCGCCCCTACTGATGCCCCGGGCGGATTTTCCGCCTCGGACGCGGAGACCACGCATGGCGAAGAAAGAACTGCCCGAGATCAACGTCGCCGCCGCCCATGCCGACTGGCAGGGCCAGGAGTGCTCCCGCATCACGACGCCCTCGGGGCAGGTCGTGCATATTGACTCCCCCGCCTACGCGGGCGGGACGCCCAAGGGTCCGGCCCCGACCGAGATGATGATGTGCGCCTACGCCGGGGCCACCGGCATGCTGCTCTACCGGATCACCCAGGGGATGGGCGTCGCCATCCACTCCCTC